>JAYVCI010000039.1:0-47019 GCA_043750035.1 Chitinophagaceae bacterium | reverse complement strand
GTGGTGATACCTTTAATTTTTATGGGCAGAACTTAACAACAGCCGGAACTTATATTGATTCGAGTGTGCAAGGTAGTTGCAATGCCAATAAAATTATTGTAACGCTTACTTTAAATGTTAATTCTGCTACAAGTAGTAATTTTACAGACTATATGTGCCAAGGCACACGCTATAATTTTAATGGAAAGAAAATTAAATTTGCCGGAACATATATAGATACATTAATAAACACCGTAGGCTGCGACTCAGTTATTACTTTAAATTTGAATTCTCTGTCATCTAGTTCTGATAGTATTAATGCATCTGTATGCCAAGGTAATTACTATAATTTTAACGGGCAGAATATTTCAAACGCTGGTACCTATTATGATACCACTATTAACTATTTAGGGTGCGATTCTATTATTACATTAAACCTTAGTGTAAACGCCGCAACTACTGATACCATTACCGTTGGCATTTGTGCGGGGTTCAGTTATACATTTAAAGGACAGAATATTTCACAAACTGGTTTTTATTACGATACTATCACAAACTATGTAGGTTGTGATTCATTTATCGTTCTAAATTTAATAGGTGGTAACTATAAATATAATTTAATACAAGATACGATTTGTAAAGGAGATGTATATAGCTTCAATGGAAAAAATATAACTACTGCAGGAAATTATGCGGATACTTTGAAAGTGTCAAATGGCTGCGATTCTATTGTGGCATTAGTGCTAACGGTTAATGCACTAAAGCAATTAGGCAATATTACGGGTTCGCAAAATGTATATATGCACGACACGGTAACTTATGCCGTTAATAACAATGCATCTTCGGGATTTGTATGGAATGTTACAGGTGGCAGTATAGTAAGTGGCCAAGGCACAAACCAAATTCGTGTGCTGTGGGATACCGCAAATACTGGTACTATTTCAGTATATTCAAATTGTTATGATACCAGCAATTTGAATATATCTATTACCAATTCTATTAATTCTATTAGTTCACAATCTGATATTAAAATATTCCCCAATCCATCCGATGGAAGTTTTAATATCCAATTCAATAATCCGCTACTTTCAAAAAGTGAATTAAGTATATATAATTCCCTGGGACAAAAAGTATATAATACTTTATTGCAAGCCAGAACTAATCAGCATAAAGTAGAAATGGAAAATGCAAGTGGGGGTTGCTATTATATAAATATTAAAACAGAAGATACCGTTACAGTTCAAAAAATTGTGATTAATAAGTGAGTTCATATTATACATTCACAAAAATTCCTTATTGTTGCAGCTAAATTTTAACGCATGGAACTATTTAACGATATTGTTACTTTTGTAAGAGAAGTCTTCTCCCAAAGCGATGGCTGCGACTTGCGTTGTGCCATTGCAAAATTTATCACAGCACACCAACAGCTCACTTACGGCCTGTTAATGCTGATTATATTTTGCGAAACAGGATTGGTGGTCACCCCTTTTTTACCTGGCGATTCGCTGTTGTTTGCATCGGGCATGGTAATAGCGGGTAGCTCAGTCCTCAATATTTGGTTGCTAATAGTTTTACTTGTTTTTGCGGCAATATTGGGTGATAATGTGAATTATTTTATAGGAAAATACTTAGCCAAAAAAGGAGCGGGGGCAAAATTGTTTGGCGTGTTCACCATCCGGAAAGATTACTTGGACCGCACCCATAAGTATTATGAAAAACATGGGGGCAAAACCATTATTATGGCACGCTTTATTCCCATTGTTCGCACTTTTGCACCTTTTGTAGCGGGCGTGGGCAATATGCAGTACTCCCGCTATATCACCTTTTGTATTATAGGGGCTGTGCTTTGGGTTAGTTCTATGTCGTTGGCAGGTTTTTACCTTAGCAAATTCGATTTTGTAAAAGACCATTTCGATCATATTGTTCTGGCTATAATAGCTGTGAGTGTATTGCCTGTGGTAGTGGGTTTAATTCGTGCCCGTAAAGCTAAATAATTTTTTGTCAGTACCCGAAAAATCATACATTTGCAACTCATTAAAAAATAAAAACTATTATGAGTAGAAATATTTTAATTATATCTATGGCTATGGCATTATTTGCAGCGTGTGGCGATAGTAAAACCGAGTCCAAGACAGAAGCTAAAAGAGAAACCTTGGAATCAAAACCAACTGTTGCAAATGACAGTAGCTCAGAAAAAAATCCCGAACAAAAAACTGAAACCAACAAATTAAATTATCTTGATTTGGTGGGAACTTGGGAGCAAACCAAAACACAACAATTGGGAACTGATATAGTAACAGGGACAATATCTGTAAAGTTAATGGCCAATGGCGATTTTGTTGCAAGTGCTACCACCACTTCCAAAATGGGGAAACCACAAAATTCTCCAACACAAACAGGCAAATGGACTTTATATGGAAACACCGTGAGCCTTAGCGGTATGCGGAAATTAGAATACCATGAAAATACGCAAACGCTGGTAGATGCAAGTGCAGATGTGGAATTGAAAAGACAGTAAGGTTTGTCGGCACAAGTTTCTTAAAGACTTTAAACGGCTCATTATAGTTAATTCCTTAACTTGTAGGGGCTGTTTTCTTTACCTATATTTGCGGCCAAAATGCAGACAGCTATAGCACCCATTCGCATGGTCGATTTAATTGGCCAATACCAAAAGATAAAGCCAGAAATTGACCAGGCTTTGCTCGACATTATGGACAGGGCGGCATTTATCAACGGCCCAGAGGTGAAACAATTTCAAGCCAACCTCGAAAAATATTTAGCCGTTAAACACGTAATTCCCTGTGCCAATGGTACCGATGCATTACAAATTTGCATGATGGCTCTCGGACTTAAACCCGGCGATGAAGTTATTACCGCATGTTTCACTTATGTAGCTACTGCCGAGGTAATAGCCCTGTTAGGTTTGAAACCCGTTTTGGTAGATGTGGACCCGATGACTTTTAATATCAACCCTGCACAAATTGAAGCAGCCATTACGCCAAATACCAAAGCTATTGTGCCCGTTCATTTATTTGGCCAGTGTGCCGATATGGAAGCAATCATCAACATTGCAAAAAAGCATCACTTATATATAATAGAAGATACCGCCCAAGCCATTGGTTCGGATTATATATTTGCCGATGGACATAGCTGCAAAGCAGGAACCATGGGGCAGATGGGAGCAACCTCTTTTTTCCCCTCCAAAAACTTGGGATGTTTTGGCGATGGCGGTGCTATATTTACCAATGACGATGAATTGGCCAGCAAAGCCCGAATGATTTGCAATCACGGACAAAGTAGATTGTATTATCATGATGAAATTGGTGTAAATTCCAGGTTGGATACTATGCAAGCAGCGATTCTCGACATCAAGCTCAAACACCTGGATGAATATAATACTGCACGCAAAAATGCAGCTACGTATTATGATAAAGCTTTTGCCAATCATCCAAATATAAAAGCACCGCACAGGGCTGCAAATTCAACCCATGTGTTCCACCAATATACTTTGCAAACTTGTGGAATCGATCGCAATGAATTGAAAAAATATTTGGAGGAAAATAAAATTCCGGCTATGATATATTATCCTGTTCCCTTGAACCAACAAAAAGCATATATACAAGAAGGTAGTTTTCCTGTTACTGAGCAATTGTGCAATTGTGTGATATCATTACCCATGCACAGCGAACTAAGCGAAGAACAACTATCATATATAACAAATACAGTATTAAATAGTATAAAGAAAATAGTAAATAGTAATCAGTAAACAGTAAACAGTAATCAGTAATTAGTAGCTGACGCCGAATGGCACTGATTACTGACCACTGATTACTAAAAATAAAAAGAATATAACAACAAGGCAGTACAACGCTGCGTCAGCCACTAACTACTGACCACTGTTTACTGACCACTAAAAAAATAAAATATAAAATATGAAGATAGCAGTAGTAGGAACCGGATATGTAGGACTTGTTACAGGTGCCTGTTTTGCCGAAGTAGGAATCGATGTAGTATGTATAGACATTGATGTGAACAAAATTGAAAATTTAAAAAAAGGTATATTACCCATATACGAACCCGGACTGGAAGAAATGGTGGAACGCAATGTGGCCAAACACCGCTTGCACTTTAGCACCAACCTTGCTGAAAGTATACAAGGTGCCGATTGTGCATTTATTGCAGTAGGCACACCCCCGGGCGAAGATGGCAGTGCCGACCTGAAATATGTATTGGGTGTGGCCAGCGAAATAGGCAAAAATATGAACCACTATATGGTAGTGGTTACCAAAAGTACCGTGCCTGTTACCACTGGTCAAAAAGTGAAAGATGCAGTTGCTGTAGAACTGCAAAAACGGAATTCGGATTTAACATTTGATGTGGCTTCCAATCCTGAGTTTTTGAAAGAAGGTGCAGCCATTGAAGATTTCTTAAAACCAGATAGAATAGTGGTAGGCGTAGAAAGTGCCAAGGCCGAAGAAACGATAAAGAAACTATATAAACCTTTCACGGTAAATGGTCATCCTATTTTTATAATGGACATACCCAGTGCCGAGATGACCAAGTATGCTGCCAACAGTATGCTGGCTACCAAAATTAGTTTTATGAATGATATTGCAAACCTTTGTGAAATAGTGGGAGCAGATGTAAATATGGTTCGCAAAGGAATTGGAAGTGATACACGTATCGGTAATAAATTTATATATCCTGGCATAGGTTATGGCGGATCATGTTTTCCCAAAGATGTGAAAGCATTGATAAAAACTGCACAAGATAATAACTACGATTTGCAAGTATTGAAAGCTGTAGAAGCTGTAAATGAAAAGCAAAAATCTATATTATTTGATAAGGTAATGAAGCATTATAACAATCAAATAAAAGGTTTGAAACTTGCAGTGTGGGGATTGTCATTCAAGCCCAAAACAGATGATATGCGTGAAGCCCCATCGGTAGTTATTATAGAAAAATTACTGGAGCAAGGAGCCGCTGTAACTGCTTACGACCCCGTGGCCGCAGAGGAATGCAGGAAACACCATTTGGGAGATAGAATTGCTTATGTTGACGACCCCTATCTGGCACTGGATGGTGCTGATGCACTGCTTATTATTACCGAGTGGCCTGAGTTTAGAAATCCAGATATGAATATGATAGTTTCTAAAATGAAAACAAAGGTAATATTTGATGGCCGAAATATATATGATAGTGTAGAAATGAAAGAAGCCGGATTTACTTATTATTGTATAGGTATAAAATAATATATATGGAGCAAGTCCACATAGAAGGCCGCACATTTGAATTGTTCATTCGGTATGAAACTATTAAAGACCGGGTGATGGAAATTGCCAAAGAAATTAGCTATAAGTTCGAACACCTCGATCCCGTATTTCTGCCCGTGCTCAATGGCTCTTTTATGTTTGCCGCCGACTTACTTAAAAATGTAAACATCAAAAGTTCGGTACAATTTGTAAAAGTGGCCTCATACCAAGGAGATAGCAGCAGTGGCCAAATAAAAAGTTTATTAGGACTTAATGAGAATTTATCTGGCAAACATATTATAATACTTGAAGATATAATAGACACAGGCCTTACCATGAAACATTTGCTGGATGAACTTAACAAACAAAACCCGGCAAGTATATTTGTGGTAACATTATTATACAAAAAAGAAAGTCTGCAATACCCAATAAATCCAGATATCGCCTGTTTCAATATTACCCAAGAATTTGTGGTAGGCTATGGTTTGGACTATGATGGGTATGGAAGGAATTTGAGACATATATATAAGGAAAGAGTAAACAGTAAACAGTAAACAGTAAACAGTAGCTGACGCCGTCCCGATAGCTATCGAGGAGGCACTGACTACTTTTTACTGACCACTGATTACTAAAAAAAATACATTAACTAAAAAAATAGTATGCAGATGTAAGTGTGACTGCTGCCGTCCCGATGGCTATCGAGGAGGCACTGACTACTGACCACTGACTACTGACCACTAAAAAAACATGAAAGGAATTATACTAGCAGGCGGCAGCGGTACAAGGTTGCACCCACTTACATTGGCCATGAGCAAACAGTTGATGCCGGTGTATGATAAACCTATGATATATTATCCATTAAGTATATTAATGATGGCTGGGATAAAAGATATATTGATTATCTCCACGCCTCACGATTTGCCGCACTTCAAAAAATTATTGGGAGATGGCAAAAACCTGGGGTGTAATTTTGAATATGCGGAACAAGCAGTTCCAAATGGGCTTGCCCAGGCGTTTGTGATAGGAGAAAAATTTATTGGCAACGATTCGGTAGCATTGATACTGGGCGATAATATATTTTATGGAACCGATATAGAAGACTTGCTCAAAAGCAGCAGAAACCCTGACGGAGGAATTGTATTTGCCTACCATGTGAGCGACCCTGAACGATACGGAGTAGTGGAGTTTGACAAAGAGAACAAGGTAATTTCTATCGAAGAAAAACCAGAGCATCCCAAATCGAATTATGCAGTTCCGGGATTGTATTTTTATGACAACAAGGTGGTGCAGATTGCCAAAGATTTGAAACCCTCGGCACGTGGAGAATATGAAATAACCGATGTGAACAAAGAGTATCTGCAACAAGGGAAATTGAAAGTAGGAATCCTAAGCCGTGGCACTGCTTGGCTCGATACAGGTACCTTTACCAGCCTGATGCAAGCAGGGCAATATGTGCAGGTAATAGAAGAAAGACAGGGACTAAAAATAGGATGTATAGAAGAAGTAGCTTGGCGTATGGGCTTTATCAATAAAGAGCAATTGGAAGCAGTTGCCTTGCCTTTGGTGAAGAGTGGGTACGGAAGTTATTTGCTTGGACTACTAAGGTAAACTTTATTTACGGATTGCTGTCAGTCTGAGTTTATCGAAGACGGCGTTTGAAAGAAGTATCTTAGTTTGTCTACCCTTCGATAATTCCGATAGCTATCGGAACAGGATGACAAACAAACTTCTTAAATCAAAATGACTTGTTGAAGTGTTATATAACTAAATGAAAAAGATAACTGTATATCATAACCCTCGCTGCAGTAAAAGCCGAGGTGCTTGCACTGTGCTGAATGAAAATGAATTGGAATATCAAACAATAGACTATTTGAACAAACCACCAACTGCGGCCAAAATAAAATCTCTTTTAAAAATGTTAGGCATGAAACCGATTGAGATTATCAGAACACAGGAAGAAGAATTCAAACCTTATCTGGGCAAAAAACTATCGGATGAGAAACTAATAAGTTTGATGTTGAAGTATCCTATTTTGATAGAACGACCGATTGTGGTAGTTGGCAACAAAGCTGTGATTGCTCGTCCGCCTGAAAGGTTACTTGAATTATTATAAATTCTAACGCAAATATATATGCCCGTCATTGCGAGGAGGCTTCCGACGTGGCAATCCCATTGCGTGTGTGCTCGGTTATTATATTTTCCGCGTAACTACCATTTTGATGAGCACACTTCAAGGAGATTGCCAGGTCGCCCTACCCACATCCCAAACACACTGCTCCTCGCAATGACGGCCAAGAAGTATAATAAAAAAAGCCACTTTTTGAGTGGCTTCTACTAAAAATTGTTATATCTGTTCCCCTTACAGTTCGTCGGCATTATAAAAATAATCATCGTCCGAGGGGTAATCGGGCCAAACTTCTTCCATGCTTTCAAATGGTTCGCCGTCGTCCTCCAGTTCTTGCAAGTTTTCAATTGCTTCCAGGGGGGCACCGCTACGGATACCGTAGTCAATTAATTCGTCTTTTGTTGCTGGCCATGGTGCGTCGTCCAGATATGATGCTAATTCGAGTGTCCAATACATAGTCTTTTTGTCTCCTTTTAATTTTCCGCGAAATTATCTTTTTTTTTGAAATTCCAAGCATGAAAAGCAAAACTTTTTGAAAATTTATTTTTCAAGCTGTAAATCAATGGGATAGAATTGCAATATGGGGTGTGGAGCGAAGATAAGGGGAGAATTGGAGTTGAAATTAGACTTCTGGGCTCTTCATTTTGTCGGATAAATTTCTTTATTCCTCAAAATAATTCTGAATATATTGTTACCACTTACCTTTGTCAGCCAGCAATAAAATATTTTTAAATTACAGAATACAATTAAAACAGAATGCCAAACAATATTATATTTGGAACGATTACAGTTTTAGCTAGCCTATTTTGCTACTATATGTCATGGCGAAAAATAAAAGATGGCAATAATAGAGCGTCATTAGGTTGGATAATGATAGCCAGCTTGCTTCTAAAGATTTTTACTTCGGCAGATTTTTTCCTACATGAATGGGATGAACGTTATCATGCTTTGGTTGCTAAAAATATGATGGAGCATCCTTTCAAACCTATGTTATATAAGAACCCTGTAATGCCATACGATTATACCATGTGGACCGGAAATCATATTTGGTTACATAAGCAACCCTTGCCTTTGTGGATTATCTCAATAAGTTTCAAGATATTTGGGGTGAACGAAATTGCGTTAAGATTACCTTCTATTATTGCTTCTATTTTACTCATTTTTTTAATATTCAAAATTGCCTCAAGCTTATTTAATAAGCAAATAGGTTATATATGTGCCCTATTCATTTCATTCGATTGGTCTATCATCAGCCATGCAACAGGGGTAGAAGCAACAGATCATTATGACCTGTTCTTTGTATTCTTTATAACACTTTCAATTTATTGTTGTGTTAAATATATTTCAAATAAAAAAAACATATATCATTTTGCAGGAGCAATCTCAATGGGGTTGGCAATTCTTTGCAAATGGTTGCCCGGTATGATTGTACTACCCGTTTATTTTTTACTTTTATATGATAGCCGTGGATATTCATTTATTCAAATACTAAAAAAAATATTTTCATTTATTATAGTTTCAGTCTTTGTATTTCTTCCATGGCAACTATATATATTTAATCAATTTCCCCTTGAGGCAGGATGGGAATCGTCTTATAATAAAAGACATCTTTTTGAAGAGTTAGAATCGCATGGAAACCCATTACTGTATTATTTTATTAACATGTTGAGAGGGTTTGGCGAACTTGTATATATTCCAGTTTTATGGTTCATATATAATTTTTTTACACATAAAATAAATTACAAGTTTGCTGCTATATTAGCATGGTTTATTCTACCATACCTTTTTTTTACGGTTGCTAAAACTAAGATGCCAGCGTACACCATGTGTGCTGCTCCTGCTGTATTTTTAATGATTGCTTATTTTATTCAAAATATTTTAATTGAACGCCCGTTTAATAATAAATTAAAATATTTATTGATTGCAAGCTTTTTTATACTCCCATTTATTCATACCCTTGAGGTTGTTAAACCATTTGAGAATAGAGACCGCAGCCCAGCATGGATTGCACAAGTAAAACTAATAAATAAAATTAAAAAAGTTAAACCTCTTATTGTATTTAATTCGCCCAAAGACCGAAATATTGAAACCATGTTTTATGCTGACTGCACTTCATATAGCACCATTCCGCCAGACTCTACAATTAAAAGGTTAAAGGCGGAGGGTTACGATATTTATATAATACCAAATAAATAGTGGCCTGTTAATTCTTCTTTTGATAAACTCTAATATAGTCTATATCAAATGAATTTGGCATGGGTGTAGTTTTATCAATCTCGCCTGAGAAATTAGTTCCACCAATAAGCAAGGTTAAAATCAAGTACATCTTTTCATCGGGGATTCCAATCTCTGACTTAAATACTTTTTCATTATCCAAATACCAAATAATTTCTTTAGGATTCCATTCTACCGCAAATACATGAAAGTCTTTTGAAAAATCAGGGGCTTTTATGGTTTGTCCATTTTGTCTGTGTTCCTCATTTCTATTGTTGAAATGATTTGTCATTTGCAATTGATTTGGGAATTTTCCACTCATCTCAAAAATATCGATTTCTGGAGGCCAACTACCATGTGTCATTAACCAAAAGCTTGGCCAAAATCCAACCCCATAAGGTATTTTGGAACGGATTTCAAAATATCCATATTGTTGTGCAAATGTTTCATCTGATTGGAGCATTCCACTTGTTACATAAAATTGCTTTTTAAAATAATTGTAATTGTTATCATGCACTAACCCCATTACAGTATCTCGCTTTGCTTGAATATGTAATACCCCATTATTAATGTGAAAAGCAGAGTCAGAGAAAAAGTATTTGTTGTCATCGGAAGATGATTGACCCCACTCAAACTCCGTCTTCCATACCTTCCTATTCAGCACCGTATCTGTAAATTCATCGCTAAAGGTGAGCTGCCACTTGTTGTTAAATGATTCTTTTTTGCAGGTGGAGAATAAAACCTGAATAGCAAAAAGCAATATGATATATATACTATTTTTCATAATTGTATCCAATTCCAAGTTTTAAAAAACTGCTGGTACCTGAGCCTGAAAATATATTGCCACTTGAATAAGTACTGGACAAACTTGGGTTTTCTTTTACCTTGGTTTCACTATTTGTATTATAATATTCAACACCAATGCTCATGCCCTGGGTTAGGTATAATCCTTTGTAAATATTTACGTTAAATCCATAACCCAGTTGATTCTTCAGTGAATGCCAACTGGTTTTATACGATACATTATAATAGGTGTTCGGCCCATAACGCATGTTCCTGTCCCATCCGCTTTTTTCAAAAGTATATGCCAAATCGTAGATAAAATAAAAATGGATCCGTTTGTTATGCTTGTTTGGGAAATATTGATACGAAAAAATGCCGCCTCTAAATGTATTCACCTCATAATTTTTATCTATCCACCACATTGGCCCAATAGCAAAAGTATGATTTTGCTTTTTGAGCAATACAGAAGTGCTAAAGCCAATGCCGGCCTTAAAATTCAAATCAAAATTATTGAAATAGTTTGCTTGGCATCCCCAAACGGCTTTTTTATTATACAGTTTGGGAACATAATCGCCCTGAGCTAAAACACTGAAACTGCTAAGGAAAAACAGGATAATGGTGATTGTTTTCAAATTGATTTTTTTTTGATATTAGCAAGCAACAAAGTTAGCTACACTATCAAGTAATTTATACAATTTTAAAATAAATTTGCATCGAAATGTTTTGTCCCACGTCGGGCTGTTTATTTTGTTGTGTGAGAAAACCATCACCATTCCACTTTCTCAATTGTTAATATATTTCCCAATTGCAATTTCCAACCGTACCCTTAACTTCGCAGCCCGAAAAGAACATGCAGCCACTAACTAATAGATCCAAAGTAGTTGTCAATAAAAAGATGTCCCTGATGGAACGTCTTTATTTGCCTGCCATTATTAAAGGCATGTTCATTACCTTTAGTCATTTATTTAAGAAAGCCGCCACGGTTAAATATCCGGAACAAACTCGTCCATTTGCCCCTGTTTACAGAGGTATGCACGTGCTTAAACGCGATGAGCTGGGCCGTGAAAACTGCACCGCCTGTGGCCTTTGTGCCGTGGCCTGCCCTGCTGAAGCTATCACCATGACCTCCGCCGAAAGAAAGCCCGGCGAAGAAATGAAATATCGTGAAGAGAAATACGCAACCGTATATGAAATAAATATGTTGCGTTGCATTTTTTGTGGGTTGTGCGAAGAGGCTTGCCCCAAAGAAGCCATATTCCTCACAGACAGAATAACGCCCAGTGAATACAACCGTGAAACTTTTATTTATGGTAAAGATAAATTATTGGAGCCGCTGGCACTGGAGCAACGTATAGATGTAACCAAAAGACAAGAATTTACCCGAGATAATTAAATGAGCCAGTACCTATTTTATTTTCTTGCATTCGTGTCCATCTTTTCAGGACTGTTGGTAGTGAGTGCTAAGAACCCAATACATAGCGTACTGTTTCTTATCATTACCTTTTTTGCTATCGCAGGGCAGTATATTATATTGAACGCACAATTTTTGGCTATCGTACACATCATTGTATATGCAGGGGCCATCATGGTACTGTTCTTATTTGTACTGATGTTGTTAAACTTAAACAAAGAAACCGAACCCGTAAAAAGCTACCTGATGAAAGGTATTGGCGTATTGGCAGGCTGTTTATTGGGGCTGGTATTGGTAGCGGCTTTGCACAAATCAACCATGTCGCCACCCTTGAGTTTGCCCAATGAAGATATTGGCTTGGTGGGCAACCTGGGCAAAGTGCTTTTTAAAGAATATGTAGTACCCTTTGAAGTATCATCCTTATTATTCCTTTCAGCCATGATTGGTGCAGTAATGCTAGCCAAACGTGAACCTAAAATAGAACCCGTAAACGAAACCACAAATTGAAAGTACCTATAGAGCATTATATATTATTAAGCACCGTGCTGTTTTGCATCGGGGTGATGGGCGTTCTGCTTAGGCGTAATGCTATTATATTATTAATGTGTGTTGAAATTATGCTAAACGCTGTCAACTTATTAATGGCTGCTTTTAGTACGTATCACGGCGATGCCGCAGGGCAAATATTTGTATTCTTTATTATGGTGGTGGCTGCAGCCGAAGTTGCAGTGGGCTTGGCATTAATTGTAATGATATACCGCAATTTCAAAACCACGGATATTAATCTCTTTAACAAACTTAAATGGTAAATGGCTGATTTAGTTTACCTCATACCTCTGCTGCCTTTCTTAGGTTTTGTCATCAATGGTTTGGTGGGCAAACGCTTACCGAAACCTGTAGTAGCCATTATAGCTTGCGGAAGTATTTTAGGGTCGTTTATATTATCTATATTATGTTTCAAACAAGTAATTGATGAGGGTGCATTTACCGCTGTATTATATAATTGGGTAAGTGTGGGCGATACCCATATACAAATAGCATTTCAGATAGACCAGTTGAGCACCATGATGATGCTCATTATAACAGGAATCGGTTTCCTCATCCATATGTATTCTGATGGATATATGTATCATGATGATGGTTTCCACCGGTTTTTTGCATACCTCAATTTATTTATTTTCTCCATGCTATTATTAGTAATGGGAAGTAATTATATGCTCATGTTTTTCGGTTGGGAAGGCGTAGGGCTTTGCTCCTATTTGCTTATTGGATTTTGGTACAAAAACAAAGAATTTGGCGTAGCTGCCCGCAAAGCATTTATCATGAACCGCATTGGCGACTTGGGATTGCTGCTTGGCATCTTTATGATATTTAATACCTTTGGAAGTATTGAATATGCTGATGTTTTCAAAAATGCCTATTCACATAGCGACTCCACCAATATTATATGTATATTATTATTTATTGGTGCTATGGGCAAATCGGCACAGATACCATTATATACTTGGTTGCCCGATGCCATGGCCGGCCCAACTCCTGTTTCTGCATTGATACATGCTGCTACCATGGTAACGGCGGGTATATATTTGGTGGTAAGAAGTAATGTATTATTTGCCATGTCGCCATCTGCATCTGAACTGATGATGTATATTGGTTTGGCTACAGCCATGATTGCAGCCACCATTGGCCTGAAACAAAATGATATTAAAAAAGTATTGGCCTATAGTACTGTTAGCCAATTGGGATTTATGTTTGTGGCATTGGGTGTTGGTGCATATACTACTGCTATGTTCCATGTACTTACCCATGCATTTTTTAAAGCATTGTTATTCCTAGGTTCAGGCTCGGTAATACATGGCATGGGCGGCGAACAAGACATACGCAAAATGGGTGGACTTAGCAAAGCATTGCCTATTACCCATATTACTTTTTTAATGGGAACTTTGGCTATTGCTGGTGTACCCTTCTTCTCCGGATTTTTCTCAAAAGATGAAATATTGGCAATGACCCACGGACATTCCGATGTGGTGTTTGCATTATTATCCATCACTGCTATTATAACTGCAGTATATATGTTCCGTTTATATTTCTTGGTTTTTCGTGGCAGTTTCCGTGGCACACACCACCAAAAAGAACATCTGCACGAAAGCCCAATGAGCATGACTTTACCATTGATTGTATTAGCGGTATTGTCTGTTGTTGGAGGTTTTGTAGGCATGCCCGCATGGATGAGTGACAACCATTTACTTAACCATTTTTTACATCCCATTGCAGCAGGAACTACGCATTTCCATCCCACTGAATTATTTGAATATACCGTGTTGGGTGTTTCAATAGTGTTATTGGCCGTTATCATATTTACAGTTCGCAACTATTATATAACAAAATCAAATTTACCAGAAGCGGATGAAGCAGAACAAGGTTTATCCAAAGTATTGTCGCACAAATATTATATCGATGAATTATATCATGCTTTGTTTGTAAAACCCATCGAAGCACTTTCTATATTCCTTCACAAGGTGGTGGACAATCAAATAGTGGATGGTGTTGTTAATAGCATAGCATGGTGTGTAAAACAAACAGCAAACCTGCTACGACTATTGCAGGACGGCAAACTTGAGTGGTATATGATAGGAATGGTAGCAGGTGTTTTATTAATTTTAGTCTTTAATTTTTTTATGTAGATGGCAGTACTACTTATATTCATACCGCTATTAGCATCACTGCTGTTTTTGTTTATCAAAGGCAAAATAGGAAAAACAATTGCTTTGTTTTTTTCTGTATTAAATTTAATATTTAGTATATATCTTTTAAGTTGTTTCGATGCACAAAGCGATGAAGGTTTTCAGTTTGCATTTAATGAACCTTGGGTAGAAAGTTTGGGCATTTCATTTTGTGGCGGATTGGATGGTATATCATTACTAATGGTTTTGCTCACCAATTTTCTTACCCCTATTATTATACTTTCTTCTTATGGCAAAACCCCTGAATATCCTGCAGCCTTTTATGGTTTAATATTACTAATGCAAGCCGGACTCAACGGTGTATTTATGGCTACCGATGGATTGTTGTTCTATGTATTCTGGGAAATTACACTAATACCTATTTGGTTTATATGTGCATACTGGGGTGGCGAGAATCGCATACCAGTTACCATCAAATTCTTTATATATACTTTTGCAGGCAGCTTGTTTATGCTGGTGGGTTTAATATATTTATATTTGAATACCCCTATTGAAATTACAGGCAATCATAATTTTAGCTGGGAAGCCCTGCAAATGGCAGCCCGCAGTATGGATGCAGCGGGACAACAAATAGTATTCTGGCTTATCTTTATGGCATTCGCTGTTAAAATTCCCATATTCCCATTCCACACTTGGCAGCCAGAAACATATACTGTTTCGCCAGCACCGGGCACGATGTTGTTGTCAGGGATAATGTTAAAAATGGGTATATATGGTGTTATCCGTTGGCTACTTCCTTTCGCCCCAGATTTGGTTTCAACAGGATTTAATTTACCAATAGTATTATGTATTATAGGCGTAGTTTATGGAGGTTGGATTGCCATCAAACAAACTGACATGAAAAAAATTGCAGCGTATTCTTCTCTCTCACACGTGGGTTTGATAGCCGCCGGTATATTTACTTTAACAATAGATGGTTTGCAAGGAGCGGTGATACAAATGGTGAATCACGGCATTAATATAGTAGGTTTGTTTTTAGCTATAGAACTTATAGAACGCAGAACAGGAACACGTGACCTTACCCAACTGGGAGGTATTGCCAGCAAAGCACCAAGGCTTTCTGTATTATTTATGATTATCGTTTTAGGTTCATTGGCAGTACCCTTAACCAATGGTTTTGTAGGCGAGTTTTTATTACTAAAATCTATATATAGTATCAATATATATATGGCAGCTATAGCAGGATTAACGGTTATATTTTGTGCCGTATATATGTTGCGTTTATATAACCTCGCCATCTTTGGCGATGTAACAAGTTATACTGCCGATATAAAAGATTTGAATACCCGTGAAACTATTTTAATGGGTATTATAGCATTATTGGTTATCATACTTGGTGTATATCCACAACCCATTTTCGATCTATCAAAGCAGGCCATCGAAACATTCCAAACCACATTGACCCTAAAATAAACGCATAGAAAAGACCCGATGAAACTATTAATAGGACTTTCGATACTTGCAGTGCTCACCATGATGTTGGGGTTGTTCAAATCCCGCAAAATTGTGTTGCCTATTGTGGTATTGGGATTATTGGGATTATTATATATAGCTGCAGGATATGGTTGCTATTGCGAAGACAAAATGTTTGGTATGTATATAAACGAACATCAATTTTTAAAGATGTTCGATATCAATAAAAATTCGGGATTGGTGGGCTTAATAATGGTAGCTGGATTGCTCATTACTTTATTAGCCCACAAAGGATTTTCCTACAGCGAAAACCACCGTGCCGATTTACATGCCCTCATGCTTTTCAGTATGTGTGGGGCAGTTGTTGCAGTTAGCTATACCAATTTATTAATGTTGTTTTTGGGTATCGAAATTATGTCCATCCCATTATATATAATGGCAGGTAGTAATAAACATGATGAACGTAGCAATGAGAGCGGACTCAAATACTTTTTGCTCGGTGCATTTGCCACTGGTTTCCTATTGTTTGGCATAGCATTAATATATGGAGCCACAGGAAGTTTTAATGTAAATCAAATATATAATTATACCCATAACCAATTGAATGTTTCGAGTGGTATTTTTAAAATGGGTGTAGTATTCACTATGGTAGGTTTGGTATTTAAAGTAGGTGCTGCACCCTTCCATTTCTGGACACCCGATGTATATAGTGGAGCTCCGAGTATTATAACTTCTTTCATGTCCACTGTGGTAAAAATTGCGGGCTTTGGTGCATTGATATTTTTCTTCAACGGTGTGCTGCATCCTATGGGAGCAGAGTGGGGCAAAACCTTTGCAATTATTTCCGCTGCAACTATGATACTCGGAAATGTGACCGCAGTGTATCAAATTTCTTTAAAGCGAATGTTGGCATGGAGCAGTGTTGCACATGCAGGATATTTATTAATGACCGTAGCCGCAAACGGCAACAATGTACCCAAAGCTGTATTATTATATTTGGCTGCTTATTCATTGGCAAGTATTGCAACCTTTGCGGTATTAATTACTACAGGCAAAGAAAATTTTGAAGACTATAATGGTTTGGGCAAACGCAACAAATGGTTGGCAATCGGGCTTACTATATCATTGCTATCACTAGCCGGAGTTCCGCCATTGGCAGGCTTTATGGGCAAATATTATTTGTTCACCACGGTATATGAACAGTATCCTTGGTTGGTCATCATAGCTATCTGTACTTCAGCAATTAGTATATATTATTACCTAAAAGCTATTATAGCTGCCTGGTTTAAAAAAGGTAGTGAAGAAACTATACAAGTTCCACTAACAACCGTATTTGTAATACTTGTTTGTATACTCGGATTGATTGCTTTGGGATTGATGCCACAGGTGGTTTTGGATTTGGCGTAAAGAAAATTTGCGATTTACGATTTTTGCATGCAGTAGATTTATGAGGCCACCTTCCCTTGATATAAATATTTCTGAAACTCGATAAACAACGAACTAATATTAGACACTTCTCCCAATACATCTTTAGCATCTTCAAGCGATTGATACTTATTGGTTAATAATATTGGAAGTTTTTCTTGGTCTAATTCTTCAACTCCTGTTTCTATATATTTGCTTAACACAAATTCAATAAATTCTTTTTGATTATTATCAAGTGATGAAAATATGTTTTGTTGTGCTAATGCAACCCGCTGCTCTCTTGATATGGGTGTTTTAGAATATGACAAGTATTCAAGCACATCAAACAAATCACTGTTTTCGCAATCAACTATTCTTTGCAGTTGGGCAAATTCTTCTTTGCCATATCCTGCTGCTTCCATTTTATCAAGCAATGCTTTCCTTGTTTTGGGTGCCGACCAAATCCTTCTCAGTTCTTCCTCGCTATTAAAAAATTCAGGAATAGAACCATATAGATTGTTTAAAAATTCTTGTGTAGTAATCGGTATACCATCAGCACTAAAAAAAGAAGATTCAACTAAATGTACAATCTCATGTTCTTTCCCATCTTTTAGTTTTACCCTTACTTTTATTTTGGGTTCACGCGGTTCTGTTGGTTCATTCACTATTATATCATCGGGATTAGGTTCAGGTTTCGGATCATATATAACAGGTTCCTCAGGTTCGCCATCCCATTCGGGGTCTTTAAAATGATTGTATGCTCCCACAAAATCATATATAGTAAAAAACTCTTTACCGTCAAACAATCGTGTTCCTCTTCCTACTATTTGTTTAAACTCAATAATAGAATTTATGGGACGCATTAGTATAATATTCCTAATATTTCGTGCATCAACTCCCGTTGATAATTTTTGCGATGTAGTTAATATAGTTGGTATAGTTTTTTCGTTGTCCTGAAACTCTCGCAAGTATTGTTCGCCGAGTTCTCCATCGTTCGCAGTAACACGCACACAGTAATTTGTTTCTTTACTTTTCTTATATTGATTTATTAAATCACGCACCGCAGCAGCATGGTCTTGTGTGGCACAAAAAACGATTGTTTTTTCTTTCTGGTTTATCAAATCCATAAAGATTTTAACCCTGTTTGCTTCCCTTGCTTTTATTTCTATAATCTTATTAAAGTCTGCTTCTTTATAGGTTTTCCCTTCTTCTATTTCTCCTTCTACTACTTTATCATCGGTTTCATAAGTATATTCATCCAACGAAGTTTTAACTCTCTTAACTTTAAATGGCGTGAGAAATCCATCATTAATTCCATCTTTTAAAGAGTATATATATACAGGTTCGCCAAAGTATTTATAGGTATCAATATTCTCATTGCGTTTGGGTGTGGCGGTTAATCCTATTTGCACTGCGGGCGAAAAATATTCTAATATACCACGCCAATTGCTTTCATCATTTGCACCACCACGATGTCATTCGTCTATTATAATAAAATCAAAATAATCTTTGGGATATTCTCCAAAGTAGGGTGTGTCATTTGGCCCACTCATAAAAGTTTGGAATATGGTAAAGAATATACTTCCATTGGTAGGCACTGAGCCTTTCTTTTTTATTTCCTTCGGACTAATACGCACCAATGCATCTTCTGGGAAGGCAGAAAAAGCATTATAGGCTTGGTCGGCCAATATATTTCTATCAGCTAAAAATAAAATACGTGGCCTTCTTAATTGATAATTGGAAGTTGATAATTCAGAATCGTCAGAATTGTCAATTATCAATTTTCCATTTTCAATTGTCGATAAGTTCCAGCGTGTATGGAAAAGTTTCCATGCTATCTGGAAAGCTATAAATGTTTTTCCTGTTCCTGTTGCCAGGGTTAATAGTATTCTATCTTTCTTCTCAGCAATAGCATCCATGGTTTTATCTACCGCAGTTTCTTGGTAAAAACGTGCTCCTTTCGAACCACCTACATCTTCATAAGGCAATATAGAAAACTTATCTTGCCATTCGTTTTTTACAGGGAATGTAATATCCCACAATGCATCGGGCGTATGGAAATAATCTACTGATGATTCTTCAGCAGTATCCATATTTATATAATATATTTCTTTACCATTAGCAGAGTATGCATTTTCAATTTCTAGTTTCTCTGCATAGTCTTTTGCTTGTTGCACACCATCGCCCACCACACATTCATCGCTCTTAGCTTCTATCACAGCAAGCTTGCGGCCTTTATACGTCAGCACATAATCAGCAAACTTTGGGTTTTTTCGCTTGCCCCCAGTTTGTATTTTGCCCGGTGCTATAGGATATTCACGATGTACTTTTACGTCAGTGTTGGCTTTGCCATCCCAACCAGTTTCTTTTAGTTGAGGGTCTATTAGTTCGGCTCTGGTTTCTGCTTCGTTCATGGTTTTTTTTATTGTTTTTTTGCTGCTTTTCGTGGGACTTTTGCGACTCTGGTGACACTGTCCCAAGTGTCGCAAAAGTCCCACGATAGGCTACTTGTCTTTATTCCTTTTATCAATTCTTGCTTTGGTCATTCTTTCTCTGAGGCCACCTTCATTAATAAATGCAATCTCCAATGATTTTAATTGTTGCTTTAGCAGATAAGTAGTAATAGTAATTAGGGTTATCATACTATTTGCACAAATCTCTGGGCTTTCATTTTCTATAGCTTTTTGGAAAGTAGCATATTTTGCATTGGGTGTTCTATTTAGTTCGCGGAGGCGGGCTACCAGGCGGTGGTCCTTTGGCCAAAGTGGAAGCTTTTGGGTTCTCAAAAAATCTTCATAATCAATCAACAATTCTTCCAAGCTGGCACGTGCTACATTGGTTAGTTTTATTTCGGTTTCCTTGCTTGTGGCCGATGCCATACTTGCCTCAGCTATATTTTGTTTACCGCTGCGGGCTGCCTGCACCATTTGGTCGATAGTGCGGTCGTATTTTCTAAAAAACCTGCCCGTAAAATACACGGTACCATCATATACTATTTCCGATTTTTGATAGGTAATCAAATTGCGGTAACCACCGTGGATGGGTATAAAGCCTTCTGGGTTGTTAGGGGTTGCCATGGGTTGTTGTTTGTTTATATTATATTGTTGTTAGCCTTGTTTGTCGCTTTTCGTGGGACTTTGGCGACTCTTGCGACTTGTCACCAAAGTCCCAAAAGTCCCACAAAAGCGGCTCATTTTCCATTTTCCATTTTCCATTTTCCATTATCAATTTTCCATTATCAATTGCCCCGCAAACGCCTTTTGCAATATACTTTTCTTTAGTTCCTCCATCTTTTTTAGTTGTTGTTGTTAGCCTTGTTTGTCGCTTTTCGTGGGACTTGGGCGACTCTTGCGACTTATCGCCAAAGTCCCAAAAGTCCCACAAAAGCGGCTCATTTTCCATTTTCCATTTTCCATTTTCCATTATCAATTATCAATTTTCCATTATCCATTATCAATTATCAATTGCCCCGCAAACGCCTTTTGCAATATACTTTTCTTTAGCTCATCAAGGTCGTTTAGTTTTTGTATATATATAGTTTCTAGTTTTTTTGTTTCGGCTGAAAGGGCATCCAGTTTTTGAACGATGGTTTGTTGGGTTTTTAATGGCGGGCAAGGTACAAGCAAATTTTTTAAATCATTAATTGAAAGATTCGGTTGCATTAGAGTATTAACATGAGCTAAAACATATTTTGCAACACCATCTGTACAAAGAAAATTATATAAGTAACGTTGCAGAATTAATTTCTCATTTGGTATTAAAGCAGCAACCCGTTGATTAATTAAAGCACCATCGTAGCTTTCAGGAACAACAGCAACCTTTAACCCTGCTGCAATAATTGTTCTTGTTAATGCTATAACTATATTACCATTTCTTACTTGATATTCCTTTAGAGTTTCTTTTAATTTTTCTGGAAGATAATTGTCCGTTTCTTCTACAAATTCTTGTACACCAACATTTGTAATTTTAACAGACTTAATTGTATTAGTTGATTTAAAATCCTTACTTGCAAATGCATATCCATTTACAACTTTTGTTACATCTTGAATTCGCTTTTCTTCCCAATTCCCATTCTCAAACACCCCCTGCAAATAACTCTCAAATAATCCCTTCGCATTTTTAAGGCTTTGTTCGGCATTGGTTTTTGCCTTGGCTATGGCTGCAAAGGCTTCATCTAATATGGAAACAATGCGTTGTTGCTCGGCGAGTGGGGGAAGGGGGATTTCAAAATTGTTTATTTGCTCAGTACTCAAGTTTGGTTGTGCAGCACCAGCAGCAATTCTTAAACTTTCTTCCACTTTTGTAGATAGAAAATAGTACAGATAAGATTTAAATAATGTTTTTTTAGGAATGAATTTCCCAACACGTTGGTTTAAATAAAAAACTGTATCTGTTGTATTTATTCCAAGTTTACCTGTTGTAGCACCAGACATTGCAACTACCAAATCGTCTTTGAAAACTTTAAACCTATCAAAACTTTCTTTATAATCATTTGCATCAAAATACACCAAATCATTTACCTCTAATGATTGATTTTGAATATTTGTAATTCTAAGAATTGGCAAACCTTCTTCTTTATATGTATTACTTTTAAAAGCAAAACCATTTTGGAAATCACAAACCTCTCCAAGTTTTTTTATTTCCCAACCTTGTGGTAACTGAGCTTGTCGAATGTTCATATCAGTTCCAAAATTGAGTTTAATATATTTTGTACAGAATTTTTATCCATTTTAGAAAAAGCAAACCATTTTTTGCCCAGGTCTTTAAGTGAAGCACCTAAGTGATACACTTCTTTATTATCAATTATCAAAAAGCGGTCGTGGCTTTTGGTAAAGGATTTGATTTTAAAACAGCCATATTGTACGTTGGCTTTTTGTACATCTAGCATAAGTTGTTTGCTTGTATTTTTAGTAAGTAATAACACCTGTACGCCTTTTTTCTTTTTGGCTAAATGGGTGAGTGTGGTATCATCTATATAATTATCTATTAAAACAATGCTATGCTTGGAAGTTTTTATTATTTTAGAGGTGAGTGCATAAGCATCAAAAACTTGTCCATCAAAAAAAACGCCTTGTGTGGGTATAAGGTGTGTGTTTATTTGAATATCAATTTCATTTATTTTATGTGCAAGGTTTTCAACGGAGTTCTCAATTCGGTTCATCCTTTGATTTATAGCATATCCTTTTAATAAATAATCTTTCAGCACTCTATTAGCCCAAATACGAAACTGTGTACCTTGTTTAGATTTTACGCGATAACCTACCGATATAATAACATCAAGATTGTAATAATCAATAGTGCGATGTACATTTCTATTACCCTCTTTTTGAACTGTCAAGGATTCCTTGACAGTTGCATCTTTCTCTAATTCGTTTTCCTTAAAACAATTATTGATATGTAAACTAATATTCTGTTTAGTTTGATTGAATAAAGTAGCCATCTGTTGTTGAGATAACCAAACGGTTTCGTTTTCTACCTTTACCTCAATATGTTCAGTTAGTTTATCTAATTGGTATAATACTATTTCGTCTTTCATATCAGTTCCAAAATTGAGTTCATATATAATTGACAATTGATAATTGTCAATTGATAATTATTTTTTTGCATTTTGTTTGGTTGTTTTAATAATTGATATTAATAGTTTTAGAATCTCAGTCAAGTCAATTTTTAGAGAATTAAAAGCTATTTCATCAAGATAACTTGATTGTGCAAGCAAGTCAATCCAATACTCTGTCTCATTGGCTTCTTTTAAGGCAATAGCCATTTTATGAACAAAGTCGGCACTATTTTCTGCTTGTTCGGCTTCCCTTATCATTGCTCCAATGGCAGTTCCACTTCTCAACATTTGTTTGCTCAATACATATTCTTTTTTCTGGTCGCAAAGAAATTGGTATGCCTTTACAATCCTCAACGCAAAAGTAAATGATCTATTTTTTATCACATTCTCTTTCATCTATCATTGTCAATTATCAATTGTAAATTATCTATTATCAAATTGCTTTCTTCATCCAGTTGTTTCATTTCTTCTAATATTTCCTGTGGTTGGCGTAGGGCTGTTTCTTCTTTTTTGTTGGGGTTTTTGGCACTTAGGTCGTAAGTGGCATTTTCGTGGGACTTGGGCGACTTGGGTGACGCTTTCATTAATGAACGCACATCAACCGACCAGGAATTTTCGCTTTCCTTTTTCGTTTTTTGGAACTCGACAAACTCGGCTAAATCTTTTTCGTTGAGTGCATTTGTTTTGCCTAGGTTTCTATCAAGGTTCAGTTGGTAAAACCATACTTTTTTAGTAGCACTTCCTTTTTCAAAAAACAATACCACGGTTTTTACTCCCGCACCGGTAAAAGTTCCGCCGGGCAGGTCTAATACAGTGTGTAGGTTACAGCTTTCTAATAATAGTTTTCGCAAGCTAATACTGGCATTATCGGTATTGCTTAGAAAAGTGTTTTTTATTACCACACCTGCCTTGCCACCTGCTTTCATTATTTTAATAAAATGCTGTAAAAAAAGCGAAGCTGTTTCTCCTGTTTTTATGGGGAAGTTTTGTTGCACTTCGGCACGTTCTTTTCCGCCAAAAGGCGGGTTGGCCAGTACTATATCATAACGGTCTTTATCTTGTATATCGGCAAGGTTCTCGGCAAGTGTATTGGTATGTATGATGTTGGGTGCTTCCACACCGTGCAGTATCATATTCATAATACCAATTATATATGCCAATGATTTTTTTTCTTTGCCGTAAAATGTTTTTTTCTGTAATATTTCAACATCTTTAGTGGTAAGCCCACTCTTTGCTCCCTCTCCTTTGGAGAGGGCTGGGGAGAGGTTTTTGCTATTCTTCAAATATTCAAAAGCCTCACACAAGAAGCCTGCACTGCCTACGGCACCATCATATATTTTATCGCCTATTTCGGGTGCTACTACTTTTACTATAGTTTTTATAAGTGGGCGTGGTGTATAATACTCACCACCATTACGCCCAGCATTACCCATGTTTTTAATCTTGTCTTCGTAAAGGTGGCTCATCTCATGCTTCTCAGCATGGGTGCGGAAACGCAGTTCGTCAATGCGGTTTATTACTTCACGCAGGTTGTAGCCACTTTGTATGCGGTTTTTTAGTTCGCTAAAAATTTCCCCTATTTTATATTCAATAGTATCTGCACTCTCGGCACTGGTTTTAAATTTTTTGAGGTAGGGGAACAATTCAATATTTACAAAGTCGGCAAGGTCATCGCCCGTCATTGCATTATGGTCAATCTTTCCATCCTTTAGTTTGGGTGCAGCCCACACACTCCATTGGTATTTTTTATCTATAATATTTGTATAGGCCTTGCCTGTAAGCTCCGCAGCGGTCGCTTTGTCTTTTTCAAAATCATCGAGGTATTTAAGAAACAATACCCAACTGGTTTGCTCCACATAATCCAGTTCACTTCCACAGCCTGCATCTTTGTGCAGTATATCGTCAATGTTTTTAAAAGTTTGTTCAAACATTATATATTTCCAGTTTTTAAGTTTTAAATAGAAAGGATTTCTAACTTTAAAGTCTGGCAAATTAACACATAAACAGCGAAATGTAACTGATGAATATTTATCATTTAGCGTATAGTAGCCGAGGCCCACGCCAAAAAATATTAGATTTGATAATACAATTTTTCTTCAGAAGACGTAGCCCCTGATAAAATCTCCAAATGATTGGTCCAACTAATTTGTATTAATAGTAACGAAATAAATTTATTAAATTGTTTATCAATACAATCTAAATGTGTCGCCGCTGGCAACACATTTAGATTGTCTGCTTTTTCAGGCGTCATTTGTGTCGCCACTGGCGACACATTTAATGATTGTTCTTTAGCCTCGTGAATACCATTCCAAAGTTTATAACAATCTGAATCTTTAGAATACGTTTCATAAAACTGTTTCATCCGATAAAGTCCTCTGCGATTAAAACCAGTAAGGCTTGGCATTTTCAAAGCAATAAAGTTTGCCAGTTCATCAACGGTTCCTTCACCCCAATCCCGAAGTATCGGGACCTTCAGCAACTTTTGATGAAACAATATTGCCCACATTAAAATACAGTAGTACCAATTCTTCATTTACCTTGCTGTATGCTCTATTTCGTGCTTCCTCAATAAGCAGAACTATATTCTCAAACTCAGATTTCTGTATTGGCTTTTTCATTTTTTTTCATTTTGTAAATCCAAATACAAACATAGTATTTTTTTTATTGATTGCGAAGTATTAGATTTGAAAACTTTGCTCTCGTCACAAGACTAGACGACGATAAAAAAGTTTCAAATCTGAGTAGGGAATAAAATATAAAATAATCATTTTGCTCAACATCGAATCCTACCGAAACTACTGTATCGCCAAAAAAGGCGTGACCGAAGAATTTCCCTTCGACAATGAAACCTTGGTATTTAAAGTTTGTGGGAAAATGTTCGCACTTTCAAATGTTAATAATTTCAAAAGCATAAACCTAAAGTGTGACCCAGAAGAAGCAGTTGATCTGCGTGAACGCTACGATGCCGTGCAGCCGGGTTACCACATGAACAAACAACATTGGAATACTATTATGATAGATGGTACATTGCCGCTCAAATTCTTATATGAGCAGATAGATAATTCGTATAATTTGGTGGTGAAATCTTTGCCTAAAAAAGTGCGAGAAACTTTGCTTTGATTTTACGCTGCCGCCATTAACTTTGCCCCACAAAAATATATATACTAAAAATTATGAGTAAAGTAACCGTAGTAGGTGCCGGCAATGTGGGAGCCACTTGTGCCGATGTAATAGCCCACAAAGAATTGTGCAACGAATTGGTATTGGTCGATATCAAAGAAAATTTTGCGGAAGGCAAGGCCCTCGATATATGGCAGACCGCCCCCGTGGATATGTATGATACCCGCATCATAGGCAGCACTGCCGATTATAGCAAAACCGCCAATAGCGATGTAGTCGTTATCACCAGCGGACTTCCACGCAAACCCGGAATGAGTCGTGATGACCTGATTCAAACCAATGCTGGTATTGTGAAATCGGTTACTGAAAATATTATCAAACATTCTCCCAACGCTATTATAATAGTGGTTTCAAATCCTTTGGATGTGATGACCTATTGTGCTTACCTCACTGCCAAAATTGATAGCAGTCGTGTGTTTGGAATGGCTGGTATTTTGGATACTGCCCGCTACCGTGCATTTCTTGCTACTGAAATTAATTGCTCACCAAAAGATATACAAGCAGTATTAATGGGTGGTCATGGTGATACGATGGTCCCACTTCCTCGTTATACCACAGTTGCAGGAATTCCAGTTACTGAATTGGTAGCCGAAGATAAACTGAATGCCATTGTAGAACGTACCAAAAAAGGCGGCGGCGAAATCGTAAACTTATTGGGAACTTCTGCTTGGTATGCTCCAGGAGCATCAGCCGCACAAATGGTAGAAGCAATTCTGCGTGACCAAAAACGTATATTCCCAGTATGTGCATGGTTGCAAGGCGAGTACGGATTGAAAGATGTATATCTTGGCGTACCTGTTGTATTGGGCAAAAATGGAATAGAAAAAATTATCGAACTTAAATTGAATGATGATGAGAAAAAATTATTGAACGAAAGCTCAGCAGCCGTAAAAGAAGTAATGGACGTAATGGATAAACTCAACGTTCCTGTATAAATAGCCACCAACCAAAAACCTATTAATATATTGAGCCGACTACTAACCAAGGTCGGCTCTTTTTTTTACCCACCCCTCTTCGTTCATCCCGAATAAATTCGGGACGAACTTTTTCTCCCCGAAAGGGAGAATTAAAAAACTATTATATAATATACATTTGCAAAAACTCAATATCATATTCGAAGATAACCACCTGATTGCAGTGAACAAACCTTCGGGGATGTTGGTGCAGGGTGATAAGACAGGTGATATATGTTTGCTTGACTATACCAAAGAATATATAAAAGAAACCTATAATAAACCGGGCAATATTTTTTGTGGTTGCATACATCGAATTGATAGACCTGTAAGCGGCTTGGTATTGATGGCAAAAACATCCAAAGCATTAGAGCGGATGAACAAAATCTTTAGCCAACGCGAAGTGCAAAAAACCTATTGGGCATTGGTCGATAAAAAACCGATGAATATAAAAGATACACTCACACATTATATTATAAAGAACGAACAACAGAATAAAGTAAAAGCATATAATAAGCCTACACCAAATGCTTTGCAAGCTATTTTGGAATATGAATTAATTAAGCAACTTGGGAATAAATATATATTAGAAGTAAAACCACATACAGGTCGCCCACACCAGATTCGTTCGCAGTTGGCAGCAATTGGTTGTACGATAGTGGGTGATGTAAAGTATGGCTCCCCTGCTCCATTACCTGATGCTGCGATTGGATTGCATGCAAAGGAATTAAGTTTTATACATCCGGTGAAGAATGAAGCAGTATATATTGATGCTGCGGTGCCAAAATTGTTTTTATAATATATTTATATATTGCCCTCGCAAGACTCTGTCTTGTGAGTACATACTGCAAGTCTCCAGACTTGCGGAGCCTTAATGTGTTTCGTCAGTCTGGAGACTGACCGTATTGTATTCACAAGTTACGCTTCGCTAAACTTGCGAAGGCGGGATAAGGTAAAAACAAATTTGTATCTTTCTTATTTATCAGGCTTCTGGGTTGTGCATGCAATGAATTAGTGATTATAAATAAAATCAAACATGTGCTAAACAGTTTCATAAATATAGTATGTGAATTTTATTATTATATTACCTCAACCCCTCCAACACCTTCACAATCGCTTCCTTAATTCTCCCCGCATCGGCTTTATTTAATACCGATACAAAAATTGCAGGATTGTTTTTCTTAGCCATCCAAGTGGCTTGCAGGTTTTCAAATATTTCTTGTTCTTGTATTAAATCTATTTTATTAAATACCATTAAGGTGGGTTTATTGGCAGCACCAATATCAACCAAAGTTTGATTTACCACATCTATCTGTTCTTCAAAATTTTTGTGTGATACATCCACCACGTGCAACAACGCATCAGCTTCACGCACTTCATCTAAAGTAGATTTAAAACATTCTACCAATTGGTGTGGAAGTTTGCGGATAAAACCAACCGTATCGCTCAACAAAAAATTATGCCCATCAATATATACTTTTCGCACGGTGGCATCGAGTGTGGCAAATAATTTATTTTCGGCCAGCACCTCACTTTTGCTCACCATATTCATGATGGAGGATTTCCCCACATTGGTATAACCCACCAGTGCCAAGCGTTTCACACCTGTACGGTTTTTGCGTTGGCCCATATTAATCCTATCAATATCTTCCAACTTATCTTTGAGCAAACTAATACGGTCACGAATTACACGGCGGTCAGTTTCTATTTCGCGTTCACCAGGGCCACGCATACCTACACCTCCTTTTTGTTTTTGCAAGTGCGTCCACATACGGGTAAGGCGGGGCAGCATATATTGGTTTTGTGCCAGTTCTACTTGCGTTTTGGCTTGCGAGGTACGTGCATTGCGGGCAAAAATATCCAATATCAAATTGCTGCGGTCCAATATTTTTACTTCAATCCCGATCTCTTTTTCCAGATTCCTGATTTGCGAAGGAGTGAGCTCATCATCAAACACCACCATATCGGCTTCGTATTCTTTTATATAGGCTACAATATCTGCAAGTTTCCCTTCGCCCACATAGGTACGTGGATGTACTTTTTGCAGTTTTTGGGTAAACTGTTTCAGGGTTTTTGCTCCACATGTTTCTACCAGAAAAGCAAGCTCCTCTAAGTACTCCACAGTTTGTATATCACTTTGTTCGGGCGTTTGCACACCTACCAATACAGCGGTTTCCTGCTTGGCTGCGGTATCATATAATTTGGTTTTTATCAAGATTACAAAGATACGACCGCCATGCAATTGTGTATTACACTATTCACATGTGTTCAAATTCTTTTCTTTACAATTACATTTTTATTTACGATTATTGCCCTAATAAATTTATACAACTATGTCAAAAGGAAAAGATACCAAAAAGGAAGTTAAGAAAGCTCCAACCAAAACCCCAAAAGAAAAGAAAGCTGAAAAGAGAGAGAAGAAAGCCAAATAGTTTTTTCTCTTTTTTAATGCCTTGTATAGATGTTAGGGTTTTAACATCAAGGACTTGTTATGCTCTATTGAGTAGTTATTATACAGTACTGTTTTTGTAATTTGTTTTTTTAAAATACTTTAGCGGTATTAAATTTTCATATTTAATTCTTATTATTATAATGATTGGGAAAACATTCGGGAAAAAACCCAGTGGGGAAAGGTTGAAGAAAATACAACAATCACACCATTATAAAAACGGCACTTTTAAAAATATAGAGCCCACAGAGATGCTTTTGAAAAGTGCTTCAAGAATTAAAATGCTCAAGGATTTTTTAAATAAATCCAAATCAGTAAATCCATCGCAACGTTTACCTTCTGTAAAAACAAATTTAAAAGATATAATTGCTGAAAAGCCTGGTATTGTTTGGTTTGGACACTCATCCTATTTTATCAAATCGAAAGAAACTAATATATTAGTCGACCCTGTGTTTAGTGGTTATGCTTCGCCATTTTCTTTTATGGTAAAATCATTTGAAGGTTCTGATATATACAATGTTCATGATTTTCCTATTATAGATATACTCGTTATCACCCACGACCATTATGATCATCTGAACTATCCCACTATCATAAAACTGAAAGATAAAATAGGAAAAATAATTGCTCCATTGGGTGTGGGAGCACACTTAGAATATTGGGGAATTGATGCAGATAAAATTACTGAATTAGATTGGTGGGATGAGAAAGGAATTAGTGCAGATATTAAGTTTATAGCAACACCAGCTAGGCATTTCACGGGCAGAACTATCAAACGCAATGAAACACTGTGGACTTCTTATGTATTATATATGCATGGCTACAAAATATTTTTGGGTGGCGATTCAGGTTATGATAAACAGTTCAAAATTATAGGCGACAAACACGGCCCATTCGACTTGGCAATATTAGAAAGCGGCCAGTACGGAGACGCTTGGCCCTATATACACATGCTCCCCGAAGAAACAGTGCAAGCAGCCATAGACCTACAAGCAAAAGTATTACTGCCCGTGCATTGGCCTACCACGATTGGAATGACCCGATAAAACGTATACATGCCGCTGCTATTAATAATCAATTGACTATTGCTAATCCTAAAATTGGAGAATTATATATTATAGGCTCTGCTTTCCAAAATGAAAAGTGGTGGGATGTATAATACTTCTTCCGTCAATTGTTGACGTCAAGTATTCACTAAAACTGTATCCTATATAATACTATTGGCAAAATCCCTTGCTGATATTGTGTGGTCACAGTTTTTTTATTGGGATTATATATTTCAGTTAATGGATTGAGGTGATTAAATGCATTTTGAATATCTACTGCCCATTCTTGTGTTATACGTTTTCCATTTAATTTAAAACCAATCCTGATATCGGTGCGTGAGTATTGTCTATATTGTTCGGCGTATGTACGGGTGTAATCAAGCCTTTGCTCATTGTAGTATCTTGATGAATCTAAATTTGTGGGGGTTTTGCGAAGGCCACCTGCTAGGGTGCTCTTTAGGTTGATACTAAATATACCATTCTTTTTGCGGCCCGTTTTCCACTCATATCCAAAGAGTCCGTTTGTTACATAATTGCCATTGAAAGCGGTATTGTATTTTTTGCCCGAAAGTGTTTTATACCTGCTGTCGAAAAACGAGCCTGTAAACAACCAATAAAAACCCTTGCTGAAATTTTTCTCAAAAGTAATTTCTATTCCTTTGTTATCCCCTGTCCCTTTGTTGGTAAGCATATTACGCACAGGCAAACTATTAAAATCAGCCCCGAAATTGAGCAAACTAAAACTGCTATTTACACCAGTGTCCACAGGGATATTATATAGGTTTTGATAATACGCTTCTATTTTCAATCGAATACTTTTGCCAAATAGTTGTTCATATCCCACTACAAAATGTTGGGCACGACTTAAATCCAAATTGGTATTGTTTTTTACATATTTTCCTTTGTTGTTTAATACTTGCGAATAGTATATTTCCAAAGGTTGTAACATACTGTGCAAACCATAACCTACGGTAATAGTTTTATTTTGCTTAACCGCCCAACGCAATCCTGCCCTGGGTTCTATTGATTTTGTTTGGTTCATCAACCAATATAAATAGTGCAAACCTGTATTTAAAGAAAGTTTTGAATTAATATAATATTTTTCTTCAATATACAATTGTGTAAGATAATTATTTCCGTCAAATTCACGAAGGGTTTGCATCTTACCATCATTGTTAAGAAAACTATCTTGCAAATGTGTGTACATTTTTGTGATGATAACTCCTGCCCTGATATTATTTTTTCTGTTGATTTTATTGTGATAGAAACTGTGCAAAATGCCTTTAATATTGGTTGTTCCTTCTGCATAAGCTAAAAATGTATTATTGCTAAAGTTCAATGAATCTACTTGCGTAAAACGTTTTTGATAAGTAGCCGATAGTATGGTTTTTATATAGGATTTTTTGTTAATACGGTATTGATTGCTCAAGATAGCTACACCCATATCAGTACCATTATATATATTATTACGCCCATTGCCAAAACTTAGGTCTGCAGTATCGCGTTTTGAATCTAGTAATGCAATAGAACTTATGCCTCCAATAGCGGTTAATTGCCAATGCCCTGTTTTTGTTTCGGGGAAATTCAATTTCATTGTCAGGTCTTGGTACTGGGGTACGCCAGCAAAAGTGAGGTTAATTCCAATCGCATCAAAAACACCCAAAGTGGAATAACGATAATTAATCAAATAACTACTGCGTTTGCTTTTTTTAATTGGACCTTCTGCACCAAACTCAAAACCATTGAAACCTATTTGTCCTGTATATTCTCTTTTCTCATTATTCCCATTTCGCAGTTTCAAATCAAATACACCACTTAAACAATTTCCATATCCTGCGGGGAAAGCTCCGGTAATAAAATCACTATTGGCAAGTGTATTGTTATTTAATATAGAAATTGGCCCACCTGTACTGCCCTGGCTGCTAAAATGATTGGGGCTGGGAATATCCACTCCTTCCACTCTCCACAATAACCCCATGGGACTATTGCCACGGATAATGATATCATTTCGTGGCCCTCCGACACCCGATACGCCTGCAAAATTTGCCGCCATCCGGCTTGGATCTGCAAGGCTTCCCGCAAATCTGTTTGTTTGGTCAGGTGTAAAAAGGCGGCCACTTACGGTTATCATTTCGTTATTGGTTTTGGATGCATTTGGGGAAGCTTTTATTTTTACTTCTTGAAGTTTGTTCACGTCTTCTTCAAGCTCTACATTTATGATAGCTTCTTTGGCCGAGTTTACGATGATATCGGGAATTACTATTTCTTTATATCCTTCTTTGGCAAACCGCAGTGTGTGTCTTCCCACAGCTATATTTTCAAATCTGAAATTACCACTTGCATCTGTTTGTATTATACTTATTTTTGGCAAGGTGATTATAGCTACAGCTACATTGGCCAATACCAATTGGCTTTCTTTGTCTTTTAGTGTCCCCCGGATGGTTTGGGTATAGTTTTGGGCCTGGGTATTTATATATAATAATACGCCAAACATTAATACAGCTATTCTGAAAAAATTCATGTTGCAAAAATGTATATAATATAAATAATACTGAAATAATTTCCCCTCAACCGTTTTAAAAGGGATATAAAACGCACGAATTAATCGAACCTTAAATCCAATCGTTTGGCCAAATCCAATAAGTAGGGCCTGTCTTCAGCCAGTTTTTTGAATTTTTCTTTGTTGGTGAAATAATATTGTTGGGTATCGGCAGCGGTAATGGCTATGATATTAAATTGTGGCCTGATCATATATTTATCGAAAAACATTTGCGACAAATCTGGTTTGCATTCCTCTATCATTGATATATTATGATTGCCAGGGATATTGATATTGATAAAATTATTTTCGCCCAAACTAAACTGAAAAGTATCCAATACATTGTGCAACATTTTTTTGTTTTTGGTATCCAACTGTAATTTAAAATCTGCCAAAACATTGTCCAACATTTGTTGCGTGATGATTTCAATTTTTACTTCTGCTTGTGGTTGCTCTCCGGCGGTTTGAGCCGTATTTTTGGTGTTGATTATTCTCTGCTTTATTTTATCAATTGCCGATAACCCCACATCAACACGCGGAGATACTATAGTAGGTTGTTTGAAATTATAAGGGGCAACAGGTTCTTTAGTTTGAGCCTGTATATCCGTTTCAACAGGAGTTTGGTTTAGTTCAAAGTTTTTTTTTATGTCGACCAAAGTATTAATATGGCACAATTTGATGAGCATCAACTCTACCAGTAATCGTTGGTTGCGGCTCACTTTATATTGTATATCGCTTTGGTTGCAAATATTGAGGGCATTGAGCAGAAAAGTGGTGGATGCCTGTTTGCTTTGTTGTGCATATAAAGCTGCTATGCTATCTGCCACTTCCAATAATTTGATAGTTTCCGTATCACGGCATACAAGCAGATTTCTTAAATGTTCAGAAAGTCCGTTGATAAATAAATGTCCGTCAAAACCTTTGTCCAATATCTCGTCGAACATTACCAAACATTGTGGTACATTTTGGCCGATACAGGCATCTGTTATTTTAAAATAATAATCGTAGTCAAGAATATTTAGATTTTCAGCTACACTTTTATAAGTAATATTATTGCCGGCATAGCTCACCAATTGGTCAAAAATAGTGAGGGCATCACGCATGGCACCATCCGATTTTTGGGCGATTACATGCAGTGCTTCGTCATCGGCCTGCACACCTTCTTTCAAGCAGATTTCTTTGAGATACGCCACACAATCTTCAACTTTTATTCTGTTAAAATTAAATATCTGACAACGGCTGAGGATGGTGGGTAATATTTTGTGCCGTTCAGTAGTGGCTAATATAAAAATAGCATACGGTGGCGGTTCTTCCAGTGTTTTCAAAAAGGCATTGAACGCCGCTGTGGAAAGCATGTGCACCTCATCAATGATATATACTTTGTACTTAACACCCTGGGGCGGATAACGCACCTGCTCCACCAGTCCACGAATATCTTCTACTGAATTATTGGAGGCGGCATCGAGTTCAAATATATTAAACGAACTTCCACTATCAAACGATTTGCAGCTATCACATTGGTTACAGGGTTCTATATTTTCGCTCAGGTTCTGGCAATTGATTACCTTGGCAAGTATGCGGGCATTGGTGGTTTTGCCCACACCACGCGGACCGCAGAACAAAAACGCATGGGCCAGGTGGTTGTTACGCAAAGCGTTCTTCAGCGTCTCGGTAATGTGACTCTGCCCCACCACGGCATCAAACGTACCGGGTCTGTATTTGCGTGAACTGACTACAAAATTCTCCATTTATCTACAAAGGTGCGAAATTAATTGAAACGTCATTCCATTTGCCCACAATTTTTCATTTACATTTGCAAATTCAATCAATTAGCATGAAACCACAGGTTTATATTTGTATTTAATTTTTCAACACACAAAAATCCATAATTCACAAATCCCTTAACAAACACTTCTTTATGAGTAAGAAAACATATATCATTATTATTCTTAGCATTTTTTGCAACAGCTTATTTGCCCAACAAAAACAATTAAGCATTGAAGATGCAGTACTCAAAAGAAACACCACCCTTGCAGCCGAAAGACTACAACAACTGCAGTGGATACCCGGCACCAACGACTATAGTTATATTGGCAAAGCCGATGGGAAAGAGTTTATTATGATAGTACATACCGATAACAAACCTGCCGACAGTACAGAAGCTACAAATAAATTTTTGTCAATCATAAGAAGATACGATAAAGATTTTTCTGGATTTCCAAAGTTCCCAGCAATTACTTGGTTATCGAAAGAGCGTTTTAGATTTATATATAAAAATAAAGTGTTGATTTATAATCTCACTTTCGACAATATCATTAATCCTTACTTTACCGACTTTAATGGTTTCGAAAATTTTGATTTTGCCAATGGGACCAATAACCTAGCCAGCACCCGTAATGATTCGATGTTTGTTACTGTATATAATGAAACTGTATTACATGGCAATCCCAATAATGCACATATTATATTCGCCCCCACCAAAGATGGGAATGTATTGGGTCATGCGGTGCATCGCAATGAGTTTGGTATTAACAAAGGAACTTTCTGGTCTAATAAAGGAACTCATTTGGCCTATTATGATATGGACGAAAGTATGGTAACCAAGTACCCTATTATATCGCTAAACGAACAACCCAGTGAAGCAAAAATGATTCGCTACCCAATGGCTGGCGGCAAAAGCCATGAAGTGAAATTGAAACTCTATAATATGCTAACCAAAGCAGCACCAGTTGAAGTTAAAACCCAAGGCCCTGCCGAGCAGTACCTAACCAATATCAGTTGGTCGGCAGATGAGGCACATATATATATTGCTATTGTAAACAGGGAACAAAACCACCTGTGGCTCAATAGCTATAATACGGAATCGGGTGGTTTTGAGAAAACACTATTTGAAGAGAAACATGATAAATATGTCGAGCCGCTGCACCCTATGATTTTCCCTAAAAATATGTCTGGCAAATTTATTTGGCAAAGCAATAAGGATGGTTATAATCATTTGTATTTATATGGTACGGATGGAACTTTGGAGAAACAACTCACCGCAGGGAATTATGAAGTAACAGATTATTATGGAGATGATGCAAAAGGCAATATATATTTCCAAGCTACAAAAGAATCACCTTTGGAAAAACATGTATATAAACTAAATATAAAAGGGGAGTTGTTAAGATTAGATACCGGAGAAGGAACACACAGTGCTTTGTTCAGCGAAGATTTTTCATTTTTCATTGATATATATAGTAATATTAAAACACCCCGTGTAATTAATTTATATAATAATACAAAAAATAAAATAGTTAAAAACTTATTGAATGCTGCAAATCCAATGAAAGATTATAGCATGCCTGATATTAAATTTTTTACAATAAAAGCTGCCGATAATACCACAGATTTATATTGTCGTTTATTAACTCCATCAAATATGCAAGCAGGAAAAAAATATCCTGTATTGGTATATTTATATGGTGGCCCCCATGCACAGATGGTGGTGAACCAGTGGATGGGAGGTGCAGATTACTGGATGCATGCATTGGCCGAACAAGGTTATATAGTTTTTACGGTGGACAATAGGGGCAGTATGAACCGTGGTCGTGATTTTGAAAATGTAACACACAGACAATTGGGCACTATAGAAATGGCAGACCAATTAGCAGGAGTTGAATGGCTAAAGAAACAAGACTTTGTTGATGCTACCCGAATGGCGGTGCATGGCTGGAGTTTTGGTGGATTTATGACCACAACAATCATGCTCAAATCGCCCAATACTTTTAAAGTGGGTGTATGTGGCGGACCAGTAATAGATTGGAGTATGTACGAAATAATGTATACCGAAAGATATATGGATATGCCCAAAGAAAACCCTGAAGGCTATAAAGCATCGAACCTACTAAACTATGCCGATAAACTGCAAGGCAAACTATTGATGATACACGGCACCAGCGACGATGTGGTGGTATGGGAACATAGTCTCAAGTATATAAAGGCAAGTATTGAAAAAGGTAAACAACTTGATTATTTTGTATACCCTGAGCACCTACATAATGTAACAGGAAAAGATCGTGCACATTTAATTGTGAAGATAACGAATTATATAAAAGATAATTTGAAATAGATTTTATTTTTTAATCCGTTTATATTTATTTTCATATTGCACTTTGGTTGACGCTATAGGTAGCAACATTACCATTACCAATAATTTTCTGCCTGAATTTAACACCACTAAATTATTATTTTTATCCAAACCTATATAACGTATATTATTATTGAGAAACCACATGAAAGGCCCGGCTAAGGGTTGCGTAATCCATTCCCGTTCAGTAATGAAATATCCATTTTTGTATTTTCCGCCAAGCATCAATATCCTCACTACAGAATCTTCATAGTATAATTTCAATTTTAGGGTGTTAAGGCCACTGGGGGTAACGGTTACTTTATAATCGCTGTAATTTAACAAAGTGTCGTTTTCGAAATTACTCCAAAAGTTTTTGCCCGATGTATCCATACTGTTATTCGAATACATCCCATTAAGTAACATAAAGTTGTCACTGTTTAATATAATATCTTTATCAACTCTTTTAGTGAGTTTCACGGTAGAGCATGAACACAAACTTGTTAAATAGCAAAAGGTAATTATATAGTATATGTTTTTCAAAAGCAATTTTTATATTAATGTGTGTGATTAAAAATAATTTGTGCTGGTTTTGGATAATCAATCAATTTAGAGAAATCAACTTTCCAAAAATCTAAATCTAACAGTTTATTATTTGTATCTTTTGTTAAAGTAATTACCACTGCGGTGCTATCTGAATCTATATATTCTGCCTGTATCAAATCTCCTGCATATTCAGCATTCTCGTAGCCCATACCAATACTGCCCATACCCACCTCTCCATATTCTTCCACATATTCACTGATTGGATAATCTTCAATAGTAAAATTCAATTTCTCCAATAGGTATATGATTAAGTTTTTTTCTTGTTCTTTTATTGGTCTCATTTTAGTAGTCAGTAATCAGTGGTCAGTAATCTGGCGTCAGCAAATTCATAATTCATAATTCATAATTCATAATTCATAATTCATAATTCATAATTCATAATTCATAATTCATCTCTATTCCACCCTCTTAAATTCCAAATCCTGAAAATCGAAACTAAAATCTGTTGCAGGAGATATCGCCTCCATTTTCATTCCAACTGCTTTTCCATTCTTATCTAAACTAAACACCACAAATGCATCTGCATCCAGGCTTCGGTCGTTCCATTTTACTACAAAGGTATTGGCTTTGTAAGGACACATTACACCTACTAATCTCGGCGACTTCTTTGATTCATATAATAGCTTTCCACCTTTTACTGTTATACTAATATCACCAAACCAAGGATCATTATAGTTGCCTGTATATATAGCTACCGATCTGGCATAAGATCCATCATCCACCCATGTATTTTGTAATTCAATCACCCTCCATACTTCATCAGTTGCTTTTTTCGCTCTTTCATTATTCACTTTTACGCGGTCACTATATTCTTTTATCCTGTCTTTTTTCGGCATATTAAAATAGCCATCTTTAATTGTATTGGTAATGGCACTAAATGCAGCACCTACCTGTTGATTGGTTAATACTATAATACCTAAATTTAATTCAGGGATTAGTGTTACCTGTGTTACCATACCTGCAAGTCCGCCAGTGTGCGATACTTGTTTGTACCCCTTTACATCGCTAATGCCCCAGCCCAATCCATAAGTACTGAAATGTGTATTATAAGGTGTGGGGCCACGCACGGGTATAATAGTTTGTGGTGTCCACATTTCTTGTTGCACAATCTGGCTGAACAATTGTTGTTTTTCTTTTTTCTCACCATATATATATCTGCCGCTATCCAATTGCATTATTGCCCATTTGCTTATATCGGTAATATTGCTCCATATACCTCCAGCAGCATTAGCAGTCTCACTCCAGCCCAAACTAATTTGTTGCAACTTATCATCAACAAAACAATGCGGAGCAGATACATTTGTATTGTCTTTCAATCGGTACAGCGATGTGGCACTATTTGCCATCTGTAATGGTTTCATTATACGTTGCTCAATAAAATCTTCCCAGCTCATTCCCGATACCCTTGCAATCACTTCGCCTGCTACTATATATAAATTGTTATTATAGTCATATTTAGTTCTATAGCTTGAAACAGGTTTCAAATATTGGAGGCCATGTATAATATCTTGTTTGGTATTTATGTTCGAATCGGGCCACATCATCAAATCGCCGGCACCAAGGCCCAGGCCGCTTCTGTGGGTTAGTAAATCTCTTATTGTAAACTCTTCTGTTACATAAGGATTATACATTTTAAATTCTGGGATATATTGCGTTACCCTATCGTCCCATTTCAGTTTTTTTTCATCCACCAATATCGCCAATGCCGCTGCGGTAAATGCTTTGCTATTGGATGCAATGCCAAACAAAGTATTTTCATCTACTTTTTGCAGGGTGTTAAGTGAACGCACACCATATCCTTTTGCATGGATAAGTTTGCCATCTTTAATTATTCCCACAGCTATGCCTGGCACCTCAAAAGTTTTCAAAGCTTTCTCTACCAGTTCATCCACCTGCTTGCTGCTAAGCGGCTGTGCAGCTACAGGTATAATGCCACTCAACAAAAATACAAATGAAAGTATGATGCTATTCCCACGTTTTTTCATCTGGCAAAAATAGGATTTTTTTACCACATAAAAACACAATCAAGTGGCATATAGTTCTAAAGGGAGGTGTCCCCGCCAACCATTTCATTATCCGCAATCGACAAGTCTTCAATCTTTCAGCTTTCGTCTTTTGTCTTTTGTCTTTCTACTTTTGTCTTTATATTTGACCCCATGAAAAAAATATACTTCACACTCATCACCTGTTTTTTATTCCCCTTGGCTCAATTTGCCCAAACAAAAAACGCCCTCGCGTTCGATAATATAAAAGGCAAAGTAAAAACGCTTACCCAAAAAGTGTATGTGGGCGTATTGAAAAATGGCAATGCCGAGAAAGGCAGTGTACTAAATACGGAGATATATAAATATGATGAAAAGGGCAATGTAACCGAGATGAATTACTGCAATGCTGATAGCAGTGTGAGAACTAAAATTATATATAAATACGACCAGCAAGGCCACCTTACTGAGGTAACAAAGTATAATAGTGAAGGTGAACAAAAGTCGAGAGAGACCTTTACTTATGATGCAAGTGGGAATAAAGCAGCAGGTAGTTATTATAAAGCCGACAATACCTTGTCATATACCCTCAAATTTATATATGATACAAAAGGCAATATAATAGAACTAACTGAGCACAATGCAGAAAACAAACTTAACTATAAACTTAAATTCAAATATGATATAAAAGACAATATGATAGAACGGTTGAAATATAAGGCAGATAATACTTTGGCCAGCAGACAAACCAATAAATATAACGATAAAGGAAATAAAACAGAATACTGCAGCTATGGTGCTGATACCAAATTAACTTTGAAATCTACCTATAAATACGACGATAAAAACAACCCAATAGAAATGGTAAACTATAATGCCACAGGTGCTGTTGAGGTAAAAGAAAACGATAAATATGACAACGATGATGCCGCAGGTAATTGGCTAAAGAAAAGTATATATGAAAACGACAAGCCAACTAAAATAATAGAGCGGGTGATTGTATATTATAAGTAGTACGAAACTCTGTGAGGAGAGGGGCAGGGTTATTAATGCACAGCTTTGTGTTTTACTAATTGTGTTTCGCAGGGTGTTAGCACTATAGTAAAAAAACTTATATTACAATGCTTTACCCAAGATAATTGTTTTTTTACTGTTTTGGTCAATTATACTTAAACTGTATCTGTATTTGGCCAATCCCGATAGCTATCGGGATAATTTTTGGCAAGTAGCCTAAACAGCTCCTAGTTCGGCATTACTCCCTGTTATTCGGCACTAAAGTTTAAAATAGTTTTTTAACTAAGTAATGGTATTAGGTAATGCATAATTTTTTTGTTAAATTCCCCTCATAATAAGTTATAAGCACTACCATTATTTTTATTTACCCATCCGATTTATATAGTTTTACAAATTCTTTAAACTTAGCTTCGGTGGCATATATAATATAACTTTCACTTCTTGTGCTGATGTCTGCTAAAAAACCTACTGATGCACCTATGCAACCTCCAATAATTGAAGAAAAAACTGTAGTAAGCCCAGTTAAATCAAGAATCTTTCCGGTGGGAGCAGGCTCGTTTCTATGCCCTACAATACCACCTATTATTAATCCGGCACCTATACCCGATAACGTAAATGTACCTGAATACCTATTACTAAATACCGTAATATTTTCAATATTTATAAACGATAAGGTATCCATTTTTCCATTAGTGTTGTTATTAACAATTCGTTTCACTATAACAGCATCATCAGTATATCCATATAGTTCTGCTTTTTTGGTAGTGCCATCCATCAGTTCTATTTTTACTTCGCTGGGTTGCAGCAGTTGGGCGTTGCAGGGTAATATCGCCGCCATTAAAATTAAGATTGTAATTGTGTACTTCATAATTATATAGGTTTATTTTTTATTTTTAGTTACAAATGCGTCAAATCGAAACTTTTCAGCATGAATAATAATTGTTTTTCTGCGTCTAGCTACATCAACAATATATCCAGTTGTAAACCCAAAACAGCATCCAATGCTAGAGGTAATTGCTTCAAATATATCTGTAAGGCCCGATCTATAAGGGTCAGTATTAGATAGTGCTATTGCCGCACCTGTTATGTATCCTATAATACTTCCGCCAACAGTATATATATAGGGATGTTTTATTTTTAGCATACTAATTTTTTCAATAGTGATATAAGAAATGGTATCCATTTTATTTTTTACTGTATCTCTAACTATAGGATAAACTATTAAACCTTCATTAGTGTAACTATATAATTCAGCCTTTCTAATCGTTCCATCCATCAGTTCTATTTGTACAATATTTGTTTGAAGTAATTGTGCCTTACAGGGCAATAAAGTAATTAGCATTGCTATAAAAATTATATTTTTCATGATTGTATTTTTTTTTAATTATTTTATGATGCAAAACTATACGCAGCAATTTTAGGCATTTTGCAGAATTTGCAAAAAGTACAGAATAGTTTTGCAGTTTTCAATTGTGGTTTTTACCTCTGTTTCATTTAGCATAATAAAATAAAACCGCCCTTGCTATCAGGCGGTTTGGTCTATTGTCTTTCTACTGTATGCCCATGGTTGTTCCGATACTTCGGAATCCGCACCAACTATATAAGGAGCACTATTGTTTCACAAACTTCAACTTTTCCACTGTTCCCTCACGCTCCATTAATATCATATACACACCAGCGGGAAGGTCCTTCACAGGCATCGTATATAATGGTGTGCCTGCAGCAATCTGCATGCTCCCCATCGTTTTGCCCTGCATGTCTATCACAGCTATATGCGTAACAGTTTTGCTTGGGGCAAGCTCAATATGCAATTGCTCCTCGGCTGGGTTGGGGTAGATTTTGGATAGGGTGGTGGTGGTGATATTTTCGTTATTGCTTATGTTAGGAGCTAGAGGTTCATTAGCAGTAGTACTGCACCCTCCTTGTTCAGTGCTCAAAATACTGCCTTTTAAATAATAAGTCGCATTAGCTGATAAATATGTTAATTTTATAAACCCACTTAAACTAGCTAAAGGTATTCCATTAGGATAATTACCGCCACTTATTCCGTAAAAGTAGTTATTATTTACTGAGGTATTATTGGTATTTGAATTATTTCGAATAGAACCATTCATATAATACCTACTTTGATTAGAATTTCTTTTAAAATCATTTCGACCGTTGTCCATATATAAATTCTCGCAATCTAATAATTCAAGGGTTGAGTTATTGAATAAATTAAAACCTCCTTGTTCCGAGCTATTTCCTGCATGATTTGTGACGGCACTTAGGTTTAAGTTAGCTGTAGAGATTTTTATTTCTTCAATATTAATAAATTTGCTGCAACTAATAGTGACCATATAGTTAAAATAATTTTTAGATTCGATTTCAATCAAATCTGTATAATTAGTATTTGAGTTTTTAAAATAGCAAGCACTCAGTAAGATATTGGCATTATTACTTAATGCATTAAAGTATAAATCCCTATAACTATTATTTAGAAAAGTCGAAGAAATAATTTCTGTCTCAGAATTTGAATTTATAAAAATTCCATCAAAATTTAAATTAAATTTGCAAGAAGAAATTTTCGGGCCACAATTACTGAATATCACTCCAGTATAATTATCATAAAACGTAGAATGACTTATTTGAGGGGCTACAAAATTACAATGACTAAAGTTTAATGCAACTTTTGCATGGCTAAATTTGCAATTATTTATTGACATCTGATTATCGTTTTGATTATAAAATTTGATTCCTTCATATGAAGCATTCTGAATACTCTCTCCATCAAAGGCACTTTCAGTAAATTCTACCTTGGGATAAACCAACAGTTGAGCACCATCATCAAAAATAACTTTCGATTTTTCAATTCTTAATAATCCCGTGTTATACGGTATCGTAACAATACCTTTAATACCCAGTCTTTCTTCTTGATTAGTGCCAATTATTTTAATACTACTACCATTATATCCCATAATATTTAAACTGTTGTTCGAATTATCGAATACTAGCTTTCCACTTCCCAGTGGTTTTAATTCAGCACCTGGTAATAGATATAGGTTTCCTTTAATTTCCAAAGAAGAACCTTCTGAAAGGGTTATAATTGCACCTGCTTCTATATATAAATTCGCACCTTTTTCTATTATAAGTTTACTGTCAGGATTTAACAATATAATACTCCCAGCGTTCAAGTATAGATTACTGCCTTCTTTAATATATACAATACCTTTATTGTTAGTAGGAGTGTTGTTATCACCTATACTAAATGTGCCACCATTGTTTACTTCTACTTCGCTACCGCAGTTGGCTGTTCTTAGTTCGAAATATTGGGCATTAAAGGGGGTTCCAATCGTATTATAAAAATCATTAGTTAGTCCATAATTTGTATTTAGATCGGCATTTACTAATAGCTTTCCTCCTGAGTTAATTTGAATATCATTTAATGTATGACGGAAATGGTTCCCAAAATTAAAACTTGTATTTTGTACAGTATGATTTTGATTGTCATCTCCCCAATAGGTATATGTATTTGGTAAATTAAAAAGTATATTTTCGGTACGTTTTAACTCTTTAATTATCCAATCGATATTCCCGTCTGTCATCTCAACATGGATTTGATTGTCGTCATGCTGGTAATAGGCATCAAATTGGTATTTTGATGGATTGGGAGTATTAGGGTCTGATATCTCATTTCGGACATTGTATAACAAATCATTACTTGTTAAGCATAATCCACTATTGGTTGGAATAAATGTTGAAGTTTTAGATTTTGCACTAACTGCTTCATATTTTAATCTAGTAAAAGTGACATCTTGAATATTTTGCAAAGCTTTTAATGCATCATTACTGCTTCCGGGGGCATTGTCAAACGGCTGTTTATTTGGATCCCAATTTATCCTTTCTAAATTATTGCCACCCAATGCATCTCCATAAAAAATTCTATTTTCAAGGTTCTCTTTTCCACAAGTAGCATAGCTAACACCACGTATTGTATGACGATTGCCACGTAGGGGAATAGACATGTCAATCAATCTACTTCCATTTCTAAATGATAGTTTTTTTCTACTACAACTGCCATTTGGAATAGCAACTTGTCTGATGTATTTTGGGAAACTCCCCAAATTATTAACCAAATCATTCATAAAATAATCTCGATCAGTAGTTTGGTTGTAATCTGATGCACTATAGTGGTTGTTTAACAATTGTCGAGTTGCTATTCTATCGAGCTTTTGTCTGACGGCAATTTCTGCTTCATCAAAAAGATTATCTGTATTGTGATTTGTAAAATAGTTTAGCCATAACTGCATACCAATTGGGATATTAGCCCCTTTATGTGGAGAATCGAAGTAAACAGCAGTGCGGACACAATGTTTTAAATTATGAGTTTCCATATACGATAAAGCATACCTTACAATTTGCCCTCCCATACTTGGGCCACACACAACTATTTCTTCCTTGCTACATTTAGTGTGGTTAATGTAGTCAATTAACTTTATCAAAAGCATTGCATTTGCCTGCATATAGCCCGCCCCTGCTTCAAAATCCAAGAAAATAACATCATATCCTTCGTCATATAATTTGTCAATTAGCTTACTACCTTTTGCAAATTCTGGAATGGGTTGGTTATTTGTATTATTTTCGTAGTTATGATCTTTGCCCGTGTATATATCTATAAAGCCAAGCGTATTGCATTTCCCATCTCTACATTTACTCCATCCATAAGGTTTATCCATGGTATATCCAAAATCAATCCCATCAGTCATAATGAATGGTTTTTTAATACAGCCTGATGCATTCCCTTTGCCAAATCTATATACATATACCCCTCTTGCTTGCTTTCCATCAAATGGAATATCTGCTTGTATATCGTCATAATGAAAATCGAGGCCTAAATCGGTTATTGACTTAGTAATAGCTACCTTAAATTTACAACTAATTAAAGATCCATCTTCAACTGTTAATCTAATACCTATATCGAATACGCCAAAATTGCCAAAATTGTGTACAGTAAGTCCAGGTGTTAAAGGTTGCCAGCCATTTCCAAAATTAATAGACAAGTTATTTATCATATTTGGATTGTTTCCCAGATACATATCAGCACCAATATAAAAAGAAACCGTAGTATTTCTACCCATAGAAAAGCAAAACGGTGCAATTCCAAAAACATTTTCTGCAATATAAGGAGATTGAGTTTGGCCAGAAACATTAACAAACTGATTATTTGAAGTATCAATTAAGTGCCAAGCAAAAGCACTGTCATGAAAACTATTATACTTGTAGTCTAAAATAACCAGTGGATTTATGTTTTGGTTTCTATAATATGCAGAACGATTTTCTATACTATCAAAAGCTAAAAGGGATTTAGAATTATCTAATACGATACTTCTACATTGGCTGTGCAAATTGCGAATCAAATCCATATCAATTAATGAATCGTGTCTGCCATTATAATTACCAACTGTAACAGGGAATATGCTGTATTCTTTAAGCATCCCGGTAGGCAGCAGTGTTTTGTCCAAACCACTAAAACTATATTTCCAAGTTTCAATAAATTGATCCAAAGAATCTGTTTGTATCTCTGTAGTATCACCTTGTATTTCTGTACTATCAGTTTGTGCTTTTATTAAATTAGTATTTAAAAAGATGAAAGTACTAATTAAGAATATTATTTTTTTCATTTTTGTATTTTTTGTTTTTAATTGTACAATGCACAGCAAAGCCACCATACCACTAAGTAAGGCATTGTATTGGTTTATATAAATTGGATGGTGCGACTATATCATTATATTGTAATAGCCGGGTAGTTGTTAAAATAATACTTCTAATATTGTGGTATCATTTGCTGGGCAATAGGTATCATACTTTTTTCTAACATCTACATTAGAATTAAGTGTAGTGATTGTTCGTGTTTCAATTTCCATATTGCCTTTAACTTTGTAAGCTACTGTAAATGTATCTAATTTGTCTAAATTATAACTGCCTTTGTTATATCCATCTACATCTAAATTCATATAATTATACGGATTCACATTCTTCAAATGCAATTTCAACCATGCCTCAGGGTGCAAGAACAAAGTTTTCCTAACCGCTCCATCATATTCAGATATATTTTCCCAGTACTGAGGTTTGAAGTATTTTGCCTTTTTGGGTAATAAAGTATATGTCCCTTCTCTACTAAGCGTATCAATAAAAAACTGGTATTCCCCTTTTTCATTGGTAACAAACGAATCTACAAAATCGCGTAAAGTAAAAGTTCCTCCTCCATCTTTTTCAATGCC
>JAYVCI010000038.1:0-12964 GCA_043750035.1 Chitinophagaceae bacterium | reverse complement strand
TATTCTCACCAAAGCCCCCTCAGCCGAACTACGCCCCGACCAAAAAGACAGCGACTCACTGCCCGATTATACTATACTGGATGCTATCTTAAAACTGTACTGCGAAGAAAACCAATCGGCACGGCAAATTATATCCAGGGGTTTTGATAAGGATATTGTAAAGAAAACTTTGCATTTGGTAAACAACAGTGAATACAAAAGAAAACAGACACCGCCCATCCTTCGCATTTCGCCCCGAGCATTCGGAATAGGACGGTTTTTGCCCATTGTTGCGTCGTATAATTTGTAAGTGCTTGGTTAGCATAGGTACAAATTTTAAAAAATATTTTTGCCTGAAAAACCTGCCTGCTTATATTTGCAGCCCGATAAGCGAGAGTAGCTCAGTTGGTAGAGCATCACCTTGCCAAGGTGAGGGTCGCGGGTTCGAGTCTCGTCTCTCGCTCAATCAAAAAGGTGTTAGTGTGGTTCACATCAACACCTTTTTTGTTAGTGTAAAAAGTTATTTGAATATATGCCCGGGTGGTGATCCCGACCCCGAATAAGATTCGGGACGGGAGGTAGACGCGGCATATTGATGAAGTTGAGTAAAGATAGTTCTTTTATATATGCCCGGGTGGTGAAATTGGTAGACACGCAGGACTTAAAATCCTGTGGCTTTACGGCTGTGCGGGTTCAAGTCCCGCCCCGGGTACAAAAACAAAAATAAACCTCTGTAAATTAGAATCTTACAGAGGTTTTTTATTTTTAGAGGACATTGTAGGGGACACTATAGCTGTTTTTCAACTCTCCTATCCCATCAACTCCCTCGCTGCCGCCAAAGTTTTCTCGGTATATTTTTCTCCTCCCAACATGTGTGCTAGTTCTTGCAGGCGTTGGTTCTTATCAAGCTGTTCTAATTTTGTTATGGTATTCTTCGCACCAACTTCTTTATATACTTTATAATGATTCTCGGCACGGGCTGCAATTTGTGGTAAGTGCGTTACTGCAATAAGTTGGTGATTGTTTGAAAGCGTACGCATCAACTTTCCAATTTGTATAGCAGTCTCGCCTGATATTCCTGTATCTATTTCATCAAATATCATAGTTGGCAATTGTGTTTTGCCAGCTATATAGGTTTTAATGCAGAGCATGAGTCGGCCTAGCTCGCCGCCAGAGGCTGTTTTGCTTACGGGGAGAAAATCGGAACCTTTGTTGGCTGCGAACAAAAAGGTGACTGCATCTATTCCATATTTATCAGGCTCTATTAGTGGCAATAATTCTATTTTGAATATCGCATTTTGCAAACCTGCTTGTTTCATCAACTCGTTAATACCTTTCTCTGCTTGGGTTGCAGCTTTCTTTCTTCGGTCGGATAATTTTGTAGCAAGTGAGTTTAATGTATGATATAATAGTTCAATTTCTTTTTGTAAAACTATGATATCTTTCCCTAATGATTCTATATCGTCATTCTTACTACTTAGTTCTGTTTGTATATATAATAGTTCTTCTGTAGTTTTTGCACGATGCTTGTTTAGGAGATGATTGATCAAATCCAAACGTTCTCTTAAAATCTGCTGCTGCTGCGGGTCTGCTTGGGTTTTCTCGGCATTGGTTTCTATATCGGCTGCAATGTCATCTAGTTCAATTTGTACTGATTTAATTCTTTTGTGCAACTCCTCAAAACTCTGATTATATTTTGAAAGTTGCAATGTTTTTTGCAAAACTTCTTTCAGCATATCTATAATATTATAGTCGGCTTGTTTTAATAATTTTGTGATATTGAAACTCTCTTCTATAATATTTCCTGCATGTTCCAGCACGTTCAAATCCTGCTCCAGCTTTGTCTCTTCGCCTGATTTTATTTTAGCTTCTGAAAACTCATTGAGCAAAAACTGTATATAATCTTGTTCATTCTTAATCGTGTTTTCCTTGCTTACTAATTCTCCCAATTTCTTCTCAGCAACTTTTATACTATTATAGTTCTGCGTATATTCTGCAAACAAATTGCCATTATCAGCCGCAGCATCCAAGGTTTCCATCTGGAATTTGTTTTGGTTCAGTTCCAAAGTTTCATGCTGCGAAACCATATCAATCAAATAGGAACCAACTTCTTTCAATACTGAAATATTTACCGGTGTATCATTAATAAATGCTCTGGATTTACCTTGGTTATTTATTTCTCTTCTCAATATACAAGTCGCATCAAAATCCAACTCATTGTTATCAAAGATATACTGTATGTTTTTATCTACTGAAAATTGTGCTTCAATAATACATTTATCGCTGTTCTTATTGATGACGGAAGTATCGGCACGTTCGCCCAATACCAAGCTCAAGGCCCCAAGTACTATGGATTTTCCTGAACCTGTTTCGCCCGTTATAATATTAAATCCGCTACCGAAATTGATTTGGATTTCATCAATCAGTGCGAAGTTTTTTATGTAGATGGATTGGAGCAAAGTATTATATATTTATCTTCTTCAGTTGTTGGTTGTTTGTCAATTGTTCTGAGTATGTATTTATTTGAGTGGTTAAAATTCTTGTAGAGCTAGAAATGTTTTCAACCTTTTTAATGAACACACCCGTCTCGGTAATAGATTTGCATAATATTTCTATAACTGGAACTGAAACGCTATTTCCTACTAATTTCATCCATCTTGCCCTGCTCTCAGGTAATATGTAGTCTTTAGGGAAACCTTGAATTAAACAGGCTTCTTCTTTCGTTATTCTACGGTAATTTTCTTTTTTATAAATCTTGTTAATGAATATTTTTTTATGTTCTTCTTCATTTTTTGCACTAATCATTTTTGTTGTCACATAGTCGTTTGTGTCGCTTGCAACAAGTGTAGGGAAGATATTTGAGGTAGGTAAAAAAATTCTGTTTACTCCATAAAGTCCAGTGCTAATTTTAGTATTTTTAAAGTCAAATCTCACTTCGTTTGAAGTAATGATTTCTTTTTCAATTAACATTGGTAAAGATTTAGAAAGAGAGATTTTTTTTACCTTAAGCTCTCTGTTCATTTTCAACTTGTCAACTACCAATAAGTCACCATCACAATTGTTGATGATGATGTTTTCTTCTTCTGATAAGTTTTCGATTTTTCCTTTATTTATTATAAAGGAATAATTTTCTTTTTTAAATATTTTCAATTCAACTAATTCCTCTAATTCCTTTTCGTTGATTGAATTGTCTAAATCTTGAAAATGTTTTAATGACAAAGGATTTCCATCTAAATTTCCATAAGCACTTTTCCGTCTATTTTTGAGTAATAAATAGCAGATTTTCTTTTGTCTTTCGGTTGTTTCTAAAATGTCCCAAGAATGTATTGTAGAATGTCCGTTGCGTAAATCATTAAAAAGAAAATAATCGTTTAACCCATTGCTGGTTGATAAACTCATACTTTTTTGAATAATGACTTCTCCAAATAAATCTTTCGACATTTCATTTTCTCTTTCAATGATTTTTTCATTGAAGTCAGATAGAATGTCTGCCAATTTTATTTTTTTATCAAGTGGTTTTGGCAGTTTGAATTTGTCGGCAAATTCTTTGTCTCGAAAACCTACAATGTAAATTCTTATTCTGTTTTGTGGAACCCCATAGTCGAAAGAATTTAAAACATAGTAGTTTGCAAAATAGCCTGCTTCCTTTATTCTGTCTATAATGTAAGTTAATGCTTTTTTGTTTCTTGGGTCAACTAAACCTTTTACATTTTCAAAAATAAATGCGTCTGGCCTTGATTGATTTAATAAAAATATAGTGTCGTTCCATAGTTGCCCTCTGTCATCGTCAAAGCCTAAATTTCGTCCCGCAATTGACCAACTTTGACAAGGAACACCTGCCGTTAAAAGGTTATGTTTGGGTAGTTCTTTTATTTTGGTAATGTCGCCTAAATTTTTCTCAATTGGTTCGTTTGAATTTTTGCAATAAGTATCAATTGCGTCTTTACTTATTTCGCTAAAATGCAAACATTCTCCACCATTGTTTTCAAGTGCCATTCTGAAACCACCAATCCCAGAAAACAAATCTATAAATGTAAATTTCGAGTTCCCCATTTTGACTATTTTAGTAATGTTTGGTCAAAATTCTGAGGTGGCTCAATTTCTAAAAACTCACGGTAAATTCTTTCTTTATATTCTTTTCCTAGTTTGTTTACTTCGGTAATGAAAGTTTTATAAGTGCCCTCGCCTCCTATTAAATCCCAAAATTCGTTGCCAATTAAAACAGATTGGTCTTGGTGCATATTGAACCATCGCATTGGGAAAGTCCATTTGTAATCTTCCTTTTTCCCATAAGGATTGTAAACAAGTGCATAAAAAGCATAGTCAACTTGTTTTGGTTTCATTGCCAATAATTTCAGCATTTTTTCTTTGCTTACTTTAGTTTGGTCGCTATTCGGAAGAGGTGCTTTTAATTCAAAAGCATATTTTGTATTTGTTTCTTCGTTATGTATAAATATATCACAGGTAACACTAACAGGAATTGGATCGCCACCGCCTTTTTTGATGTATTCAAGTTCTTTAGTCCAATCAGGTTTAATCTTTTCAGCTCCATTACCACTGTGTTCAAGTTTATTTAATACCTCTTGTATTCTTCGCAAACTTTCACTTCCTACAACGCCATTAACACTATGTCCCATTGAGCAATGTCCGTGATTTTCATTGGCTACAACTTGTGCTAACTTTTCCCAAACTCCACCAAAAGGCGTAACAAATCGTCTTTCAAAATGTGAACCTTTAAATATTTCGTCAGGAACTAATGCAGAGTATAGCGGTTTGGATGAATGGTGTTTTTCTTTTATGAATGGGTCATTTACGAGAACATTATTCATTACTCTGTCCATCATAGTAGAAACTACGTTCTTTATTGCTTCTCTAACTCGTTTTTTCTTACTCATATTTAATTAATGTCTTATATACGAAGTTACATTGGTTTACTTGTGCCATTATTTATTTAACAACTTTATACATCACCTTAAAAACCACCCATCCAAAAAATATTAAAACCGAGGCGGTGAGTATCGGAAGTAAACCGCTATAGGTAGACAAATATCCAGCAATAATACCCGGTATGGCCATCCCCAATGACTGTATACTTTGATTGATTCCAAATATCTCCCCTTGCGATTTTGCATCTGCTTGTTGTGATATGAGTGCATTGATATTGGGTGTAGAAAATCCTTGTGAGAGTGCAATAAAGGGTACTGCTAAAAACAATTGATAATCATTGCCTGGACTCGGAATCATCTGGCAAGCAATACCCGCTGCCATTACCAATAATGATATATTCAATATTCTATGTGGTGCCACCTTGCCTGAAAATCTGCGGACGATTAATCCCTGTCCCAACGCACTGCACAAGCCTATAAAGGCGAAAAAATCACCCACATTTTCAATTCCCCAATCAAATTTTTTCATCACATAGGGACTAAAAAACTGAGTATAGAAATTGAAACCCAACATAAATAAAAAGGAGACTATCATCAATGCCCTTAAGTTAGGCATCTTGAATGCTTTATATATATTTTTAAAACCAGTGGTTAATGAAACAGGTGTGTGCTTCCGTCCTACTAGCGTTTCTCGAAACATATATATTACGAACAATATATTCAACGTGGCCAATAATGCCGCAAACCAAAAGGGCATGGATAAATTAGAAACATGCAATCCCGTTAAATCATTAAACCATTTGGCAAACTCAGGTTTTGAAAATTTGCCGCCAATATATGGTCCCAATATAAATCCTAAACCGAAGGCCATGCCTATCAGTCCGAAATTTTTGGCTCTGGATTTTTGGTCGCTCAGATCGGAAATACTCGACATAATAATGGCAATATTTCCACCCGTAAATCCATCCAACATGCGTGATGCAAACAATATATATATATCTTGCTCGGCAATTCCGATGGCAAAAACTATATAGCCCAATAAAGTTCCAATTAATGATATAATAAGTATAGGTTTTCGTCCGAAACGGTCGCTGAGGGCACCGAGTATGGGTGCTCCAAAAAATTGTGCAATAGGGAAACTGGCAAGTAGGAAACCGAGTATAATATATTTTTCATCCATCCCAATTCCACTCAAAAGATTATTCTTGTGGTGGAAATCCAAAATCAAATCGGGAATAATCGGGATAATAATACCCAAACCCACCAAGTCTATAAAGACCGTGAGGAAAACGGGTAATAATATCGATCTTGGTTTTTTGTCGCTCATAAAAGTATTTTAACTTTAATTTGCAAAGTTGCTCCAATATTCACCTATTTTGTGTGCTTATGAAAATTTTGTTGAAAAATCCCACCATAGTCAATGAAGGCCGCAGCCTTGTTGCTGATGTGCTGTTGAAAGATGGTTTAATACATCGTATTGATGCCGCAGGTATCTCCGCCGACCAAGCAGAAAGGGTCATAGACTGTACCGGTTTGCACCTGCTGCCCGGACTCATCGACGACCAAGTCCATTTCCGTGAGCCAGGACTTACGCATAAAGCAAATATCGCCACCGAAAGCCGAGCTGCAGTAGCGGGAGGCGTGACCAGTTTTATGGAAATGCCCAATACAAATCCGCCAGCACTCACACAGGAATTGCTGGAGGAAAAATATCAAATTGCTCAATATTGTTCGCCTGCCAACTATTCATTTTTTATGGGAACTGGCTTGCACAACTATGATGAACTGATGCGAACCGACCCAAAAACTGTTTGCGGAATAAAAATATTTATGGGTTCATCCACAGGTGATATGTTGGTGGATGACGAACATTTATTGGCAAGAATATTTGCGAATGCACCAACTTTAATTGCCACACATTGTGAAAATGATGTGATGATTAAAGAAAATTTGCAAAAATATATAGCCGAATTTGGCGACAATATCCCACCCCAATTCCATCCAGAAATACGCAATGCGGAAGCTTGTTACGCCTCAAGCAAAATGGCTGCTGACTTGGCAAAGAAGTATGGCACCCGTTTGCATATATTACATATAACTACGCAAAAAGAATTGGAATTATTTGACAATACAATTCCACTCAAAGATAAAAAACTAACTGCCGAAGCTTGTGTGCATCATCTGTGGTTTTGCGATGAAGACTATTATACATTGGGCAACCAAATAAAATGCAATCCCGCTATTAAATATGCAAGCGACAGAGATGCAGTTTTTGCAGCAGTTCTAGATAATACAATTGATATAATCGCCACCGACCATGCCCCACACACTTGGGACGAGAAGCAACAAGTATATACAAAATCTCCAGCAGGTTTGCCCTTGGTGCAACATGGTTTGCAGATGATGTTGGAGAAAGTAAAGCAAGGCAAAATGAGTTTAGAAAAGTTGGTGGAGAAGATGAGCCATGCCCCCGCAGACCTGTTCCGCATCAAAAACCGTGGCTATATCCGCGAAGGCTATGCCGCCGATTTGGTGATGGTTGATTTGAACCAATACTATATAGTTACCAAAGAAAATTTATTATACAAATGCGGTTGGAGTCCTTTGGAAAACTATACTTTCTCGAGTACGATTATATATACTTTGGTGAATGGGAATGTGGTGTTTGAAGGGGGGAAAGTGAATGAGGGTGTTTTTGGGGAGCGGTTGGTGTTTGAGAGGTAAAATTTAGATACACTAATCTTAAGGACTATAATATGTAAAATGGCAAAAAAAGAGATAAACAACAAATACGACTTTAAAAACTCTGAGGAAGCAATTTCTTTCTTTTTGCAAAATTTCAAAAAGGAATTTCCAGAGTTCAATGTAAAAAAAAACTATGAAGAATTGCCTTATTCGTTATTTAGTCCATTTGAGTTCGAGTGTGTATTTAAAGACCTCACTCTTACTATTGGGAGTGAGAGAATGGCCTTAGGCTATTTGTTACTTATCAATGGTAGAGTTTTGGATTTTGACCAAATTGATCCAAATTGCTCTAAGATTTTGGCATTTAGTAAATCGAATGTATATTACTTTTTTTCTGTTCTAAAAATAGTTGTAGAGTCGTATAACATTAACTCATTACTTCCATTTAAATCATTATATTAGCGAAATACAATTATGAAAATTTACAATATAATTCCCAAAATAAATATTCTAATTATAATTACAGTATCAATATTATATGAATATCATAACCATGATAAATATGTAAATATCATAGAACCTATAATTTTCATCCAATCAATATTTTTTATTATCTTATACTATATAATTAAAAACGTATATTCTCTTGAAAATAGAATCTTTAAGCAATATTATTTCAATCATATAATAAATTTCACAATATTGATTTTTATTATTGTATTTTACCTCTTGAATAGAGGGAATAGAGGCTCATTTTTAAATTGAATAAGGGCTACAACAAAAAATTAATCCCCTTATTCCTCCCCTCAAATTTCTCTAGTTCATCTTCTAGGGTTCGCCTCACTCTCTTATCTCTCTCCAAAGGGAGAGAGACGGTACAGCTCGGGGATTTCAAAATAATTGCACTCATCATAATTATTGCTGAACTCAATAGAAATTTATGATGAGTGCGACAAACTATATATCCCCCGAATAGTACCGTCCTTCACCATTAACGGTTTTGCCATTGTTCCTTCTCCAAGCGGAGAAGGTGGTCGCAGACCGGATGAGGTGGGAAGGATAAGAGGATGGGGTGAACACAGGCGTAAGCAATCCGTGCAATCCTTGAACTGCAATACATTAAAAATCACAACAAAAAATTAATCCCCTTATTCCTTCCCTCAAATTTCTCCAGTTCATCCTCCAAGGTTTTTATATATTGTTGGGTCATGAAATTTCTGATGGGTTCTGAGGTTTCCACTTTTCTGCTTTCTTTTAAAGCTTCTATATAGTCCGCTTTGTCTTCGGTTAAAACCATAGATAATGGAAGATTAAAATAAGCTTGTATATAATTCATCAACAAACGGCTGGTGCGGCTTCGCCGCGGCGAACCATCGAACCAAGGATGGATACTCACCAAATAAAAATGTGCATCAAATGATAAATTATATATATCATCGAGTTCTTTTACTTCTGTAATTCTTTGTTGTAATTGTTTGCATAAATCATCTACCATCGACAAAACTTTATCATAGTTTACAAAATAAGTATCACCCGCAGAAACATTGCCTAGGCGAAAATCTCCTTTTGTATCATCACAAACACCAAGAGCGGTATTGCGAATTTGTCCTGTGTTTTTATTTACCAGTGCATTTATATGTTTTAAAAACTCAGGCGTAATTGGTGTTTTCTTTTTTGCTTCATCCAAAACATATAATAATGCCGCATAATGGTCGGTCACCATCAGATGGTCTGACATGGGCTTTCCTTTGGCAGTAATATCTTGTGTAATGAGCAACTGTGTCTCGGTCAACGACAAGGTGCTGCCTTCAATGGCGGTGCTATGGTGTGTGATAGCAATGCGAAAAAATTTTTCGTGGTTTACTGTTTGTATAATATCTGATGACTGATATTTTTTTGTCAATATTTCCAGTTGGGATGACATGGTACAAAGATAAATGGAATTTGTTGGATGATTTTTTTTTTTGAATTATACAATGAGGTAGATTGTGACACATCTATTGCCCTGCCCTTCAGGGCGGGGCAATGAGAGCATTAGCTACTCGGCTTTAGCCACATAGTCAATTTGGCTAAAGCCGAGAACTACTTCACTATCATACCCGACTTAAAAGTCGGGGCAATAGATATTTTCTTCTTTTGTCTTTTGTCTTTCATCTCTACTTTCGCACCGAACATGACCGACAAAAAATCATCCCCTTGTGTTGTCGCCCTTGTACAAAAACGGTGACGAGATGGGTATTGCTTTAAATCATATTGAACCAGTACCCTACTTTCTAGTAATATCTAATTTCCCTATTTTTGCCCCAAATATATGCCAACCATCCACGGAATAAAAAATTGTGATACCATGCAGAAAGCTTTCAAATGGCTGGATGCCCGTAAAATAAAATATAGTTTTTACGATTATAAAACGAATCCGCCAACCGCCGACATGGTTAAAGAATGGCTGAAACAAATCCCTATAGAAATATTGGTGAATACACGTTCAACAACTTACAAAAATCTTAACGATAAACAGAAAGCGGATGTACTGAACCTAACTAAATGTATAACTATTATACAAGAAAATCCTTCTATTCTTAAAAGACCGATTATTGATATAAATGGGAAATATATAATTGGATTTGATGATGGGAATTGGGAGAAAGAATTCGTATAATTAATAGTAACCGACTATGTGTATATATCATAGTCGCCATGTTGAGACAAAACAGTGTTAGTGTGAGTGAAGAGTGCGAGATTCACACTCCACACTCACACTCACACTCCACACTCACACTGTTAATGCACCCTATCCCCCCGCAACTCAAGTCCCGCCAATATCTTCGCCTCGCCTTCTAATATTTCCTCCCACCTTTCATTCACATATTTTTCGGGCATAAAGTCTTTGGCTAAATCTATATACATGGCATAATGTCCCGCTTCTGAAACCATAAATTCATGATAGAATTGTTTGAAGTATTCGTCTTCCATATTTAATGAAAGCACTCTAAATCGTTCACAACTTCTGGCTTCTATCATGGCATTAATTAATAGGTTTTCGCAGGTATTGTTTTTCCTGTTTCCACCTCCAAATTTCAGCTTTAATAATTGTATTACATATTCATCTTTGCGTTTATGCCCCAGTGGTAAATTGCGTTTTTCCAGTTCCTTTAATACTTTTCTAAAATGCCCCCACTCCTCTGCTACCAAGGCGGCCATCTCACTTACCAAACGCGGATGGTCGGGACAAAAGTTTATCATATTAATGCCAGAGGTTGCGGCTTTTTGTTCGCAGTAGGCATGGTCGGTCAGTATTTCGGCCAGACTTTTCTCTGCTATGTTTGCCCAGCGGGGGTCGGTGGCTAGTTTTAGTTTTAGCATGGTGGGTATTCGGGGTTCTGGATTCGGGATTCAGGGGGTTGCTGACGCTTGATAATATTAATGCCTGCGGCTTAATGGTTAATGGGCTGACGCCTGGTTTTTGGTATGCAAACTTTCCAAAAGTTTAAAAACTTGTGGAAAGTTAACAGTGATGAATATTATTTTTTCAGCATAGTGGTGCGAAGGTAATTAGGGGAGAGTGAAAAGTGAAAAGTTGACAGTGAAAAGTTTAGGGTAAAAAATGAAAATATTTGGCTTGCCAAATTTTTAAAACATCATTTCTATTTATGCTCTATTATTGTAATCGAAATATTTAATTTGAATTACGATGATTAAAAATTATAAAAAAATAGCCTATTGCTTTTTTGCAATCGCATTTACCAGTGCCATGGCCAAAACTTTAAGCAACAGTGCCCCGGCATCGTCATCGGGTGCTCCGGGCGAGGTGGATTGTACCAACAGTAGTTGCCATGAGTCGTATGCCTTAAACAGCGGGCAGGGCGATGCTACACTTAGTATTGAAAATGGGGTATCGAGTTATATACCTTCAAAAACATATACCATCACTGCTGAAACTTCTTAACCCAACCTAAACAGGTTTGGATTTCAGTTAGTGGCAATTAAGGCAAAGGACAGTAGCAATGTTGTTACACTCGAATGTGCTGATGTTGCAAGAACGCAGATTATATCTGGAGCAGGCAAACTTGCCAATAGAAACTATATGACTTATACTTACGAAGGAAGCAAAGCTGTTTCGCAATGAAATGGCAAATGGCAATTTAAATGGACTGCTCCCGCAACCGATGAAGGAAATATAACATTCTACCTTGCTACCATAGCAGCCAATGATGATGGGAATGATTTGGGAGATTACTGTTACACAAAATCATTGACTTTAAATTCGGCACCTTTGGGTATTCAAAAGCAAAACGAAAACGATTTCAAACTTGATGTATTCCCAAATCCTGCCAATGATAAAATTGCAGTTAACTATTATATAGATAAACCTGACATTATGCAGATAGAATTGTATGATATAAATGGGAACAAACTACAACAGCAAATTATGTCAAAAGAATCCACAGGCAAGCATACTTTTGAACTCAGTTTTTTGAAAGAATATGAAGCCGGTATCTATTTTATCAAATTAAATATGGGCAATAAAAGTGCCTACAAGAAATTCGTTATTTTAAATTAATTGCATAAATAAGTATGAAAAAACTACACATCATATCTTTTATATTGGTTACCGCTATTACCTTTTTATTCTCTTCATTAATTGGCAAAAGTGATGGCGGCCCACCCTATAACACAAAAGCCCCAGGCGAGAAATCGTGCAGCGGCACAGAAGGTGCCAACAGTTGCCACAGTGGTGGCATTGCCGACAATGCTGGATCCGGAACGCCTTCCATCATATTCGACAATGGGAACAAAACATACATTCCCGGCCAAACTTACCAAGTTAAGCCACGCATCACACATCCAACTTTTGAAAAATTTGGATTCCAGATTGTATCTCTCCGCAATAGCGATAATAAATTTGCAGGAACTATTACCTTAAACGATACGGCAAAGACAAGGATGCAGAAACCTACTTGGGGTTCAGCACAGGACCGCAACTTTGTAATGCATAGACTTGCTGGCACTGCTGCTGTATCAGCCAATACAGGGGAATGGAGCTACAGTTGGAAAGCCCCAGCTACAAACCAAGGCGATATTACTTTTTATGCCTGCTATTTGGCCGCAAACGGCAATGGCACAAATGAAAAAGCCGACCAAACCTATTATACAAAATTGGTAGTTTCACCTTTTAATAATATTGAACCTGCTGTTGCTGCAAAGCCCGTTATAGCTGTATTCCCCAATCCAGCAAAAGATAATATCAATATATCTTTTAATTTAGCAACTGCTCAGAATATAGATTTCACTATCATAGATTTGAATGGAAAAACTATCACTACTAACCGACTAAATTTTTAGATAAAAAGAGGGGCTGCAAATATGCAGTCCCCTTTTTTCATAAATTGCGAGTTACGCAACTTTCAGTTTAT
>JAYVCI010000037.1:0-48157 GCA_043750035.1 Chitinophagaceae bacterium | reverse complement strand
ACGGATAGATTTTATCTCAGTGCCCGACAATACCATTCCCGCCTTATAGCGATCGATAAACTCGTAGTCGAATTTTGCTTTGCGATTTATTATCATTTTAGTCGTTAGTCGTTAGTCGTTAGTCGCTGACGTCGTCCCGATAACTATCGGGAGGCACTAACGACTGGCAGACTAACGACTCTATTATACTGTGCTTACTTTAATTGCATTGGTACGTTGTTTTTCGTGGATGGGCATACTGGCTGTATGTATTACTATATCGCCCGAGTCTACAAAACCTTTGGCCTTTAGTATATCTATCAAATCGTTGAAAGTTTGGTCAGTACTTTCGTATTTATTATAATATAATCCCCGCACACCCCATACCAAACTAAGGGTATTGAGTAAGGGTATATTGCTGGTGAAAATAAATATACTGGCTTTGGGGCGAAAACTCGAAATTTTATACCCTGTATATCCAGAATAGGTCATACCCACAATAGCTTTTGCACCCAAGTGATCGCTCATGCGACAAGCGGTAAAACATATTTCATCGCTTAGGAAAAGTGGAGAATCAGCACTGGGTTTCTTGCCTTTGAAATATACCTCACTTTCTTTTTCTACCTGTGCAATTATTTCGCTCATCTTTTGCACCGCCTCAAATGGGTATGCACCTACCGAAGTTTCTGCACTCAGCATCACAGCATCTGCTCCATCAAAAACAGAGTTGGCGATATCATTAACTTCGGCACGTGTGGGTGTGGGGTTCTTGATCATGCTCTCCATCATTTGCGTAGCTACTATTACAGGTTTGCCAGCCAATATACAACTATGTATGATATGTTTTTGTATAACCGGAACTTCTTCCATCTTCATCTCAACGCCTAGGTCTCCTCGAGCTACCATAATACCATCGGCTACTTGTAAAATTTCATCAAAGTTTTTTACACCTTCAGGTTTTTCTATTTTGGCAATCACTCTGGTTGTTTTGCCTTTGCTTTCAATGATTTGTTTTAATTCTATAATATCGGATGCTTTGCGAACAAAGGAAAGTCCAATCCATTCTATATTGTGCTGCAATCCAAAATCCAGATCAGCCAAATCTTTTTCGGTGAGGCATGGCAATGACGTATTGGTCTGCGGCAGGTTGAATCCTTTTTTGGAAGTTAGCAAACCACCATATATAACTTTGGTTTCTATATTATTGATTCCATCTGTTGATATTACTTGAAGGTGTATCTTTCCATCATCGAGCAAAATATGCTCACCTTGCTTTACCTCGGAAGGAAGATTGATATGGTTTACATATATTTTTTGGGGAGTGCCTATCACGGGTTGATTGGTAACAGTAAGATTAGTGCCGCCAATTAGTTCAACTCCGTGTACCCCCATATCTCCCACTCGTAACTTGGGCCCTTGCAGGTCGAGTAATATACATATATTGTTGTGGGTAGCGTGGTTGTAATCGCGAACGTTTTGTATTACCGTTAGGTGGTCGTCGTAACTACCATGGGAAAAATTGAGGCGGCACACATTGGCACCTGATTCGATAAGTTTGGTTAAATTCTCGTAACTGCTGGTTGCTGGACCTATCGTGGCCACTATTTTGGTACGATTGAAATTGATATTGGACATAATTTATATTGCTGCAAATATAGTACCTAGGTTTTAGTATAAAGTATATATTGCTCGCCATTTAAAAACAACTACTCGCATTATCAGGCCACATACCTTGCATTTTCATATATAGTTTACCATTTGCAGAACAACAACGGGGAAATAAAACTATGCCGCTTCGCCTAAAGATAGTCCCGATTTGCTCTTACACATATATATATATGAATCTATCTTTTTTAGGAGGTTGTTTTAAAAAAGTAAAATGGATTATTTTAAAATGATATATTTTATTTTCAGCATAATCTAATACAGATACCGTATCGGTATAACAATATATTCAAATACATATATATAATATTTACTCATATCCAAACTGTTTCAACAGCCCCTCATCATTCCGCCAATTCTCTTTCACTTTTACAAAGGTATGGAGGAATACTTGCTTTTTCCAAAACTTCTCCATGGTATGCCTGGAGCGGCTTCCGATTATTTTTAATTTCTGTCCGCCCTTGCCAATTAATATCGCTTTTTGGCTGTCACGCATTACATATATCGTAGCTTCTATTTTTAATATGGTGGGGTGGTCTTTAAAACTTTCAATCACCACTTCTACATTATAGGGAACCTCTTCTTGATACGCAGTCATAATCTGTTCACGTATCATTTCGGCTGCAATAAATCTTTCAGAACGGTCGGTGAGTTGTTCGGGATCATAATAATAAGGCCCTTCCGGAAGCAATGATTTTATCAAATCTAACAGCGTGTCTACATTAAATTTTTTGAGGACAGAAATGGCCAATATATGATTGGGATTTAATATCTCTTTTACCTGTTCCATGCGTGCATTTACTTCCTCGGGTGTACTTATATCCATTTTGTTAAGCACTGCTATCACAGGTGTTTTCATCTTTTTTAGCTTTTGTACAAACTCATCATCTTCCCAATCGTCTGCCAAGTCTATCATATATACAAACACATCGGCATCGGCAAAACTTTCGTTTACAAAACCCATCATTTTTTCATGCAGTTTGTGTGCAGGTTTTAACGTACCTGGTGTATCAGAAAAAACGATTTGATAATCGTCGCCACTTAATATACCTTGTATGCGATGGCGTGTGGTTTGTGCCTTGTGCGTAACGATTGAAAGATGTTCGCCCAGTATGGCATTGAGCAAAGTAGATTTGCCCGCATTGGGCTTGCCTATGATACTCACAAAGCCCGAATGGGCGAGTGTTTTATTGGTTAAATCTGTATCCATTAATAAAATTATTTGAAGCGATGAGCATCGGATGCATATATATATCTTGTTCGATAAACGGCACCTCGTTGCGGAAAGTATGATATAAGTTTTCTAATTTTTCTGATGTTTTTTTCGGTCTGCGGAACTCGAAAGCTTGAGCGGCTGTCATCAATTCTATAGCTAAAATTTGTTGTAGATTATTTACTACTTCATAAGCTTGCACCGCAGCATTTGCACCCATGCTCACATGGTCTTCTTGCCCGTTGCTGCTCACGATGCTATCAGCACTTGCGGGGGTGCATAGTTGTTTGTTTTTGCTTACAATACTTGCGGCGGTATATTGTGGTATCATAAACCCCGAATTTACGCCTGCATTGGGGGCTAGGAATGGCGGCAATCCGCGTAAACCCGATACCAGTTGATAGGTTCTGCGTTCAGATATATTTCCCAATTCATGCATTGCAATTTTTAAATAATCTAATGCAAGTGCCAAGGGTTGCCCATGAAAATTTCCGCCTGATATAATACGATCTTCATCGGCAAAAATATTGGGATTGTCACTCACCGCATTAACCTCCGTTTCGAACACACTGCACACATGTGCAAATGCCCCACGGGTGGCACCATGCACTTGTGGGATACAACGGAATGAATAGGGGTCTTGCACCTGGGGTTTTGTTTCAGCGGCAAAAGCACTTCCAGCTATCCATTTTAAAAATTGTTGTGCCTCGGTAACTTGCCCCAAATGCGGACGGATGTTATGCACCAATGAATCGAATGCGTCATAACGACAAGCAAAAGCCTCGGCACTTAGGGCTGCAATAGCTGTGGCGGCTTCTATAAGTTTGGCAGCTTTCAATAATATAATAGTTCCATAACCACTCATAAACTGGGTTCCGTTTATTAAAGCCAACCCTTCTTTGGGTCCAAGTATAATAGGTTCGAATAAAGATTTTGATCCGATAGCTATCACATCAGATGCAGCTTCTATTTTATTATGGTATTCAACTTCTCCTTCGCCCAATAATGGCAAACACAAATGTGCCAAAGGAGCCAAATCGCCCGATGCACCTAGGCTGCCCTGTTCATAAACGATTGGATATATATGATGGTTGAAAAAATCTAAGAGCCTTTGAACCGTTTGCGGTTGCACACCTGAGTAGCCTTTGCCCAGGCCCAAAACCTTTAACAATAACATGGCACGAACCACTTCATTTGGGACGCTATTGCCCGTACCACAAGCATGTGAGCGGAGCAAATTTGTTTGTAATTGTTCCAGTTGGTTGCTGTCAATAACGGAATCGCACAAAGAGCCAAAGCCAGTATTGATACCATAAAACACTGCACCAGGCTTGGCAATTTTTTGTTGCAGAAACCGATGGCAATGCTCTATTGCCTCAGTGGTCTTAGGGCTTAGCTGATGCTGCTCTTTTGCTGCAAGTAACTGACCCAATTCATCAATGGTATAATGTTTTTGATTTGACAGTGTAGCCATGCTGCAAAGTTGCGTTAAAAAAGGGATATTAACTTTATAGTAACAAAGTTTTACACTATTGGCCTTTGTTGGACGGCGATATTCAACTCCTTCGGAGTTGCGTTCGAGGATATTCTTTTTCCTCTGTCCGCCGCTGCGGATCATGCAGAGTTATTCATATTTAATCCCTTCAGGATTCTTTCTAGACGATGCCGTATAGTAGAAATGTATTATTGTCGAAGCGAGTCTGAAGGACTCGAATATGAATAACCCCACAAGTATTGTGGGGACAAGGAAAACAGCATCGTAGCAACCATTAAGTGGTTGAATAACAGCATAGTAAATAAAATATTGAATGATTTAAGAACAAGGATTAATCTCGTCTGTTGGTCGAGACAAGCTGAATAGCGTCCCGATAGCTATCGGGATTTGAAGTTAATTCTGTAGTCAATTCAGAAGTAAGCTGCAATAAAAATTTCTTTTCAATTACTAAATATATCCACGACATTTGTCAGATGCTTTTGAAAAAGATACTTCTTTTAATATTGATGGCTTCTCCGCTATTTATGTTCGGACAGAAATATTTTCCGATACCTACTCAAAAGGCGAAGTGGATGTATGGAGAACCAGGTGGGCAGGTTGGATTGCCAGGTTTTGTTTATAATCTTTATTCTGGGCCAGATTCTTTTTTTAATGGATTTAGTTACCATTCTGTTTTAGGTGGCGGTACTGATTATTGGTTTAGGGAAGAGAGCAAAAAAATATATAACCTCAATATTTATGATTCTACAGAAACTATTTTATATGATTTTAATTTGGCAGTTGGCGATACATTTTTTTACAATCCGTATAAGATAGTATATGATAGTTTGGCATGTATTGTTAAAAAAATTGATTCTGTTTTAGTTTTACATCATTATCACAAAAGGTATTTGTTTTATGTTTATCCATACCCATATATTTGTTATTGGGTAGAAGGGATAGGGACTCTAAATAATTTGTTTGGTAATCCCTTTCAGACAATTAAGGCCATGACCCAGAAAACCCTTTGTAATTTTTACATGAATGACTCATTTGCCTATTACGACAATTTTTTCTGCGGTCCCGAGGCAGTCGCTAGTGTAAATCCTGAACCACTCGAAATACAATTTTACCCCAATCCGGCTTCTGATATATTATATATAAATGCATTAAAAAATTATACAAATTTTCAAATTATTGATATAATAGGTCGGGTGATTTTGACTAAGAAATTATATACAGGAAATTCTATTTTAAATATAGAAGAAATTCTTCAAGGGATGTATTATATAAAAGTGGAGAATGGATTTGTTGGGAAGTTTGTGAAACTATAATAGTTATATCATAATTGGTATTCAAGCCCTACAGCGTCATGCTGTCCGCCGTGGCGGATATTTCAGCATCTCATAGATTCTGTTCCGATACTTCGGAACAAGTTCAAAATGACGGCAGCTAAATGTTTGTCACCCTTAGTTTATCGAAGGGCGGAAAACTTGGATGCGGTTTTATATAGAAGTATGGAAACAGCTTCTTCCAAACGCCGTCTTCGATAAACTCAGACTGACATTGTATATTTCCCCAACTCCGCCACCACAGCCTCGGCAGCAGGTATTCCCATTACATTTTGTATAGTAAGTGTGAGCTGTGTTTTAAACTGACCCAATTTATATTTTGAGGGATTTGCATTTATATGATTTATTACGCTACCGAATAGCGGACCTTCATAATATTCATTCTGCACACCAAGCGGAAAGTATAATACCAATGTTTTATTTTTGAGTGTTACTTTTTCTAATTTTAAAACTTGCCCCGCCCATTTTAATTTCATTCCATCAAGTAGGTCAATTACGGCTGGAGGTAGGCTGCCAAAACGGTCTTTTAATTTGTAGGCAAACTTTTGCAAATCCTCGTCTTTATTGATGTTTGAGAGTTCACTATATAAACTTAAACGTTCCGTTCCACTTCGCACATAGCTATCAGGGATTACCATTTGCACATCGGTTTCTATTATAACATCTTTCTTCACTTCTATAACAGGTTCGCCTGCAAACAAATCTGCAAATTCTTCATCTTTGAGTTCGTGAACAGCTTCATCCAAAATTTTATGATACATATCATAACCAATTTCTGCAATAAAACCACTTTGTTCTGCACCCAATAAATTTCCACTTCCGCGAATATCCAAATCACGCATGGCTATATTAAATCCACTTCCAAGTTCGCTAAACTCTTCTACGGCACTGAGCCTCCGGCGGGCATCTTCAGTGAGCATGGACAGTGACGGAACTAATAAATAACAATATGCTTTTTTATTACTTCGTCCCACACGGCCACGCATTTGATGTATATCACTGAGGCCATACATGTGGGCATTATTTATAATAATGGTATTTGCATTGCTAATATCCAATCCGCTTTCTATAATAGTTGTGGCCACCAATACATCATATTCTCCCTCTACAAATTTTATCATCACCTCTTCCAATTCGTGTCCCTCCAATTGTCCATGCCCTACGCCCACCCTGGCTTTCGGGCATAGCTCCCGAATTTTATCTGCCAAATCATATATATCTTTTACGCGGTTATGTATTACAAAACTTTGTCCGCCACGTTGTATTTCTTCATTGATAGCTTCTTGTATTATATCATCATTGGTAGGATGCATTTCAGTAGTAACAGGTTGCCGGTTTGGTGGTGGTGTATTTATAATACTCAGGTCTCGGGCACCCATTAAACTAAAATGCAAAGTACGTGGAATAGGCGTGGCAGTAAGTGTGAGCGTATCTACATTAATTCTTATTTGTTTTAATTTTTCTTTTGCAGCAACGCCAAATTTTTGTTCTTCATCTATAATAAGCAAACCCAAATCTTTGAACAACATATCTTTTGAAAGTATGCGGTGTGTTCCTATTATAATATCTATTTTTCCGCTTTTTAATCGGGTTAATATATCTTTTTGTTCCGTAGCGGTTCTAAATCTGTTTAGGAAATCTACAGTTACTGGAAAATCTTTTAATCGTTCCCTAAAGGTGCGGTAATGCTGACTTGCCAAGATAGTTGTCGGGACTAAAATAGCTACTTGTTTGCCATCATATACTGCTTTAAATGCTGCACGAACGGCCACTTCTGTTTTTCCAAAACCCACATCGCCACATATAAGTCTGTCCATCGGATGTGGGCTTTCCATATCCTTTTTAAAATCTTCGGTGGCTTTTGCTTGGTCGGGCGTGTCTTCATATATAAATGATGCTTCCAATTCTGTTTGCAAATAGGTATCGGTGGTAAAAGAAAAACCGGGTGTTGATTTTCTCGCAGCATATATTTTTATCAGGTCGCGGGCTATATCTTTTATTTTTGCCTTGGTATTGCGTTTTAGCTTGTCCCATGCATCGCTGCCCAGTTTATGTAAGCGTGGTTCGGTGCCATCTTTGCCTACATATTTTGCAATTTTATGCAGAGAATTTATACTCACATATAATAAATCATTATCTCTATATATAAGTCGAACTACCTCATTCAACTTGCCATTCATTTCCATTTTTTCAAGGCCAGCAAATTTGCCAATCCCATGGTCGGCATGGGTTACATAATCGCCTGTTTTTAGGTCACGAAGTTCTTTTAAAGTGATGGCTTTATTTTTAGAATATTGTTCGCGACCACGGTGTCTGTAAAATCTGTCGAAAAGCTGGTGTTCACTATAACAAGCCACTTTCATTTGGTGGTCCACAAATCCTTCGGTGATGGCATGAAAAACGGGTTCGAATTGTATTTCCGGATCGAGGTCATCGAATATACTATATAGTCTTTCTATTTGCCTTGGACTATCGCTAAAAACATATACTTTATATTCTTTTTCTTTTAATAATTTAAAGTCGTCACGAATGAGATTGAAATTTTTATTGAACGATGGTTGCGGTGAAGTTTTGAATTCAATTTTTGCAGAATTGGTATTCAAAGTTCTGTGCCCATATTCCACATTTTTAAATGAACTAATTCTTCGCATCCAATCATCGGTGAGTTCAAATAAATCAGGTGCCGCCACTTCAAACACATCACCTTCTGGAGTTTCTAAACTTATAATTTCTCCATCGGCTTTTCTTGCAACTTTATCAAGTGTTTCCTGAGCAAATAATAAGTCTTTGGTGAATATGATAGTATCATTCGGCAAGTACTCAAAAAACGATTGGCGACTTTGAATGACAGAAGCAGTTTGTATATTTGGAACTAAGGAAAAGAAAGCTAATTTTTTGGTTGAAAGTTGATCGGCGGGATTAAATTCTCTAATAGTTTCTATCTTGTCACCATCTAGTTCAATACGATATGGATAAGGATTTGCAAAAGAGAACACATCTATAATACCACCACGAATAGCAAAAAAACCAGCTTCATATACAAAATCAGTACGGTCGAAATGGTGCTCATTCAGAAACTCTATCATAAAGTCGATATCCAAACTATCGCCCACTTTTAAATGGTAAGTGCTTTTATCAAGAATACTTTTTTCCAAAACCATCTCTGCCAATGCTTCGGGCCAGCTTACGATTACTTCATTTTGTTTGGCATCGGCAAGTCGGTTTAATACTTCAGCTCTTTGAAGAATTAAAGAATTATCGGGCTGTTTATATTGAAAACTTTTTTTGAAAGAGCCAGGAAATAAATTAACTACCCTACCTTCAAGTAATGATTGTAAATCGCCCGCCAAAGTAGTAGCTTCGTCGGCACCATCGGCAACAAAAAGCAGGGGCATTTTGTATTTGGTCAATACAGCAGCCATGTTCAGAGCCAAGGCTGAGCCAGTTAATCCAGTAAGGTGCAGGTTTTTTTTGGGACGAGCGAGGTCAGTGACCAATTGGTTTGCATGGCCTTTTAATACTTCATCTAAAAACTCACCCAGTTTCACGTTACGCTGCAAAGGTAGTTGAGGAGTTTGGAAGTACACTGTAATTAGCGTCTTATCACCAATCAGATTAATTGTTAAAACTATATAAAATAAATTACCGTTTATTGCATTAAAATATCAGGATGAAAAAGCTAAAAATATCTGTACTCATTTCCATGTTAACGCTTTTTATTTCTGTATCTTTTGCCCAAAGCAATCTAAGTAAGTATGCTTTTGACAAGCCTACTATGATGCGTTCTGTTTTTACTTCATCATTATATAGTTTTAATCATACTATGCCCCATATTATTGGCAAGCCATTGCCTGTTCTTGCAAATTTTCATTACACCGCTTTCTTTTGCAAAATGGAATTAAAAGCCCTGAATCATTTGGGAATTTGGGTAAAAGTGCATGCTGGGGATTATGATATATATAGCGGCAGTTTTATTCGCAGATAATCTTGCATTTTGAACCCAAATAAGCCATATTGATTTTTTTTCTGCATTGTGATGACGTTTGTTGTTGTACTTGATAATCAGAGCATATAAACTATAAGTTCACATTGAAAAAAAGATTTGGTAATACGGAGATTTAAAACTTACTTTGTAGAGGCAACCAATACGCATTTTTATGTGTCTATATGGGGAGCTCTAAAAGTAATCAAAAATAGGCCTGCATGCATTGAAAAATATACAAAAAATAGTAATTATTCTTGCCCTTTTTTGCATACCTGTATGGGGGTTAGCCCAATGTAGCTTTCTCACATTTAAAGCAGATACCACCAAGGGTTGTGCACCAACCACGATTCGTTTTGCAGTTCAAAATTACCAAGTAGGGAGTACTTTTTCATGGGATTTTGGCAGTGGCTTTACTTTCCCCTCTTATTCTGACAGTGTAAAATACAACCTGTACAAGCTGCAGGGAATCTATGATGTGAAGCTAAAAGTAGTGTTGCCTAACGCTGCAGTGTGTAATGTAAATAAATATAACTATATCAAAATTACTGGCAATGTAAATATTTTGGTGTTTATGAGCACCACCAACCTATGCAAAAAGACTGATACAGTGACTATAACCGACTCTACACTGATGGTGAAAACCCGTGAATGGATAATAGACGGAGTAAAACTAACCGATACCAGTCGGCAGATAAAGTATAGTTTTGGGAGCATTGGCTTTAAGCAAATTATTGTGAAAGTAAAAACATTAGATGGTTGTGCGGCTTCACAAATAATGGACTCAGCCATTACCGTATGGGACACTGTGGGTTTAGATTTTAACGCAAGCAAATACAATGGTTGCCCACCCTTTACTTCAGATTTTGTTCCTTTAATGATGCTGAACGGGCAGAAAGTGAAAACATATAGTTGGAGCTTCCCAAATGCCAAACCATCTGCCAGTAATTTGCAATCACCCAAAGTAACCTATAGCAAACCGGGCGATTACGATGTGTCGGTGCAAATTAGTACCGTACAGGGATGTACTTATAAATATACGAAACCCAAGGCTATAATAGTATATACCCTGCCCAAGATTGCCTGGAAATTCGATCATAAATATGCTTGTTTGTCAGATACAATTCTAGGACAAGCCAGTGTTACTGGAGGATTGAAACGAATACAATGGGATTTTTATCCGCCCGGCCCAACTATTATAGACTCCTCGCTCACTTGCGATTCCATGCATTTCACACTTTCAAGTGGAGGTAGCTATGCGGTTAATATTAGGGCATTTTATGATGACTGCGAAGTGGATACCTTTATCAATCCATTTTTATATACCAACACAACCAAAGCTGATTTTGATGCCAACTATAAAACGCTTTGTGTAGCTCCAGACACTGTTACTTTTATTAACCAAACCATTTCGGATCCCAATAAAAACATCAAGTACAAATGGTTATTCTATGATAGCTTAGGCAAAGTGATGGATAGCTCAACATTGGCAAATCCGATTTATATATACAAAAAGTACGGCAAGTTTAAAGTTACCCTCCAAGCTTACGATGATACCTGCTTATCAGAAGTAGTGAAGCCGGACTTCATTAAAATATTGGAACCTGACAGTGTGGCTATATCAGCTACGCCCAATAAATGTTGTACAGGAGAGAAGGTGAGTTTTTTCTCTCAACGGTCAGGTTTTTCCGATAAGTTCAAGTCGCGTTATTTGTGGAAAATATATACCAAGAACTATGATAGTTTAGTAGCCACAGATACCAACGCAAACCCCAAGATACAATTTGCAGATACGGGTATATATGCAGCCGTATTTATAGCATACAATATGGGCGGATGTGCTGATACGGTGAAGGATTCGGCCATTGTGCATGTGCTATTGCCGATAGCCACTTTTACAGTGGATACCAATCTATTATGCTTGGGACAAAGTTTAACCTTACAAAGTGTGCCCACCACCAAATTTAAGACGCCTGTATATAATTGGATAATCAAGCACCGCGATAGTGCCAATGTGAAACTGACCATGAGTGGCTCCCTGGTATCAACGCCATTGCCCAAGGTGGGGACGTATGACATTTACCATATTTATGGGACGGCTTCCTGCCAGGATACCATTGTTAAATACAATGCGGTTACAGTAAATGGCCTCGATATAGTAGGCATGGTAAAATATACACAAAGCTGTGTGCCACTGGCCTTTTCAGTAGGTTCAAAGTTGATGTATAATGTACATTCAGGAAACTCCAGCGATACGGTTGTCTATTACTGGACTTCTGACAATCAGGATGTAACTTTTAGTCAACCAGATTCCCCGAGTACCAGTGTGGTGATGCCCAAAACAGGGTGTTTTAAAGTAGCATTGCAAATAGCCAATAGCATGGGTTGCAATGTTAACTATCCCGATGTTTTCAAAGGGTGTGCAGGCTTATATGCCAATTTTAAAATGACGAGCAACACACCTTGTGTGGGCGATACGGTGTACACGGTTAACAAATCAGGTTTGTCTACCAAATTCAAATGGTATTCTACCCCAGCGGGCAAAGTAGATTTTCTGCCCAACGACTCTGCAGCCAATCCCAAACTATTATTTAATGATTCAGGAAATATTAAAGTAAGTATGATAGCTTTTTCGCAAGTGGGTTGTAGTGACACCGCTACTTATCTTGTAAAAGCTAAAAAGATTTTTGTCGATTTTTATTCGCCAGATACAGTACGGTATTGTGGCCCATCCACCGTTACTTTCTATGTTAAATCCCTCAATAATGATTATTATGAATGGGATTTTGGCGATGGTTCGCAGCCCATTGCTGGTTATCTGAAAAAAGTATCGCATATATACGACATTAAAAAAGGCAAGAACAAATGGGATGTTACTTTTAAAGTAACTAACAATATTGGGTGTAACAGCACCATCAGCAAAATAAATTATATAAAGTTAAATGGGCCCGTTCCTTCTTTTGATATGGTAAGCAGTGCTGGTTGCGATCCACTGCAGGTTACTATAAAAAATACTTCCAGCAATTGTTTGCGTACCTATTTATATAATGATATTGGAGATTTAGATAGCAGTGGTGGTAACCCCACATATACTTATAAACTATTAAACAAAAACAATCTATACGAAATATATAGACCCTATATGTATGGTATAGATAGCCAAAGAAGCTGTAAAAAACTATTTTATCCCGATGACAGTATTTTGGTTTATCAAAGACCCATAGCAAAATTCTCTGCCTCGGATACTGTGGCATGTGCAAATTTGAAAGTAAATTTTTATGATTCATCCTTCGCAGCGTTCAAACATGAATGGGATTTTGAAAATGATGGTATAGTGGATGATACTAATATCAATGTGTCCAAAGTATTCACCAAGCCTGGAATATATACAGTTAAACTAAAAGTATATAATATAACAGGCTGTGTCGATTCTGCTATATATACTAATTTGTTGAAGATAACCGATACCCCGAATTTTGACTTCACATATACGGGAAAACAGTTTTGTTTTGGTGAAAAAGTATCATTTAATTTGGTGCAAAAATCGGCGGGCTCTATAGTGAAAATACATTGGGATTTTGGAGATCCGGCAGAAAATAGCGATACTTCTAATATAATAAATCCGGATTATATATATATGAATCCTGGGCATTTCCCCGTTAAAGTTTATGTAGAAACTGATGGTAAATGTAATACTACTGTTTCAAAAGATACTTTGATAGATATATTGGCAAAACAACCCAATCCATCCGTAGCTGTTATATATGCTACAGTATTGAATAATCAGGATGTAAAAGTAGTGTGGAGCAAATGCCCCTCTGCCTATTTCTATAATTATAAATTATATAGGAATGTAAATGGCGTGAACACTTTAGCATATACCACTAACAAAATAAACGATACAATATATATTGACAACAACGCAACAGTAGGCACACAGCTTTACGACTATGAAGTTATTGCTACAGACCATTGTTATGCTGACACCTTGAAAGGGTGGACGCATAATAATATCTTGCTCACAATTGATACTATTGGCAAAAATGCACATATACTTAATTGGAGACCTTACCATGGCTGGCCGGTAATAAATGGCAAAAATGTAAAACATACCTTATATAGATCTACCTCGTTTGTTGGTTATTATGCCCCCGTTGCCCAATTTATCGACGATTCAACTTATATAGATTCCAATCTGTGCGACTCTTTGTATTTCTATTATATTATAGCCGAGAATTCATTTACAAATGATAGTTCAACAAGTAACCTCACTTCGCAACATCCCAATTACCTCGGCCCAGACACACCTATATATTTGAAAAATGTGACCGTAGTGGACAATAGTTATTTATTGGTGAGTTGGGATACAAACAATATTTGGGATAAAACGAATCGCTTCTTCTTGATGCGGCAACACGGTAAAGGGCCGTTCCAAATGTATCAAACATTGAAAGCTCCTGAGTACGAAGATCGATATGTGAATGTTAACAATGATATATATCAATATAAAATTATCAGACAAGACCAGTGCTTGGTAGTTGGCCCTGCGGGCAATATAGGAATGAATATAGTATTGCGTGCTACTAATAAAGATGATATTACCTATTTGCATTGGAACGATTACAAACAATGGCGTAACGGGGTGAAGCATTATCGTGTAGAATTTTATAATTATAGTAAATTGCGTTACGAAGTAATAGATTCCACAACCGATACTACTTATACTGATAAGGTAATTAGAAACTATATTGATTCAGCATTCTGTTATCATATAGTTGCGGTAGAGAACGATAGTATAAATCCAGCAAATAGCATGTCGAACATGGCTTGCGTGAAGTTGCCTGCCAAAGTATATTTCCCCAATGCATTTACACCCAATAATGACAACCTGAACGAAATATTTAAGCCTACTATATCATTTGTGCATGGTGGTAATTATGAGAACAAACTCAAATACCGTTTCGAAATATTTGACAGATGGGGTGGGCGTGTATTTGCTACCAACGACCCCATGAGTGGCTGGGATGGAAAGGTAAACGGTGTATTGGCCGAACCTGGCGTATATATATATACCATGGAAGCAGTGTCGTTTTTAGATTTGCAGACTATTATACAAAATGGTAGTTTCCATTTGTTGAGAGGGAAGAATTGATACGGCACATTTGAAGTGTGAAAATAAAATCATTATATTTAATCATATTATTTTTGACTTCATTTTTATGTGTGAAATCTCAACCCAAAATAAACAATAGCCAATATCTTTATTTTGAACTTGGAGGTGTGAATACGATTTATTCCATCAATTATGAAAAGTTATTAAATGACGAGAACCATTGGGAACCGCATTTCCATGCAGGGTTTTGCTTTTTGGGACTGAATAATATGGGTGTGAATACCTCCTTCCAATTTGTGAGAAACAACGGCAAGAAGTGGAATTGGCAATTGGGAGTGGGGGCAGCCTATAATAAAAACAGGTTTTTGCAAAGCAATGTTTCTTTACAAGGACTAATAGGCAAAAGAAGAAAATTCACGAATGGATATTTATTGATTGCTATTAATCCATCTTTAAATTATTTTCCCTATGAGCATTATTTTCCATTGGCTGGACAGTTTTTCTTCCCTTCAATTGGTTATGGATATTATATAAAATAACATGAAACATATATTATATATAAGTTTGGTTTTAATTAGCATAACAAGTTTTTTTTCATGCCAAAGAACAGTGTATAACCGCACTGCAAAAGGACATATAGTAGATGCTACTACTGGGCAACCTATAGCAGGTGCTTGGGTTTCATTGCATGGTACTTGCTGCGGCTATGGTGGTTTATTCTCAAACAATTCCTCAACTGTTACTAAAGATACCGCAATATCTACTTCAGATGGAAATTTCGAATTTATATATCGTAAAGGTAGAAATTCTGATTATGAGGTTCATGCGAGTGCACCAAATTATTTTTTATCAAAATATGAAGAAGTAAGGCTTGATCCAGGTCATAAGTTGGAAATAAAACTACATCCCATTGCTACCTTAATTCTGGATGTCAATAAGGTCTCTAACGCCAGCCATGTTTATTTGATACCTGAATTATTTGATTTTCCACTAAACAATGTTTGCAGTGCAACTCAACAATATTTCAATTATAAGGTGCAAGGAAATAAAATGGTTAATGTAACATATTATGTGATTTTTTCTGCTGCAAATGAAGTAAGGCATGATACATCCATATATTGTCCTTCATTTAAAAGCACAATCTTAAGAATAGAGTATTAATATATACTTTTTTTGTCTGAATAACAGATTACACAGATGTATGTTCGCCGCAGCGAATCACTTATTATAATAATTGTACAACAGCCATAATAATTGTAAAATCAGGTCTCCCCTCAGGGGAGATTTAGAGGGGCAACCACTCCCAAATTGAAAAACTTATCTCATAGGTATTCAATACCCCTCTAGTTGCCGCATTAAAAAATATTTCCACCCCAAATAAAATTTTTGTACCCACTGGGTGCTAAATTACGACCAACCAATAAATCGTTTTCCAGTTCCAGCGGTTTTGATCGTCGTTGGAGTGTTTTTAAATCAAAATCGCTGGGGGTTTCTTTTACTTCTATAGCCGTTTTTTTATCTAAGATAAAATCTATCTCAGTCCCCGAACTTTTTTCATAAAAATTAACTTCTCCTATAGCATATAATTGATTGGCGATTGCATTTTCGAAAATAACCCCACTTGAAGTCTGACCACATATTTGTAATAAGCCCGTGTCCGAAAAATAGATCTTGGACTGCTTGGTAATTTCTTTATCAATTCCCTTAGTATAGGGTTTGATGGTGCGAATCAAAAAAGTGTATTCAAGCAATAAAATATACTCCTTTACTTTGATACGGTTGATTCCAAGCAAACTCGCAATTTTCGAATAATCTACTTTGCTCCCCACTCTATTGGCAAGTAATAAAATTAACTTATATAATAAATCAGAAGAAGAAACATCGCCCAATAATCTAACATCTAATTCGATGTGCGAATTTAAGATGTCTTTCAAGTACTCGGTTTTGTCTTCATTTGTTTCTGCCAAAACCACTTCGGGAAACCCGCCAAATTGAATATATTCTTCATACCATTTTTTATATAAATCATAGTAGGTTGGTAGAAATGATTCCCACCTTTCTTTTTGTATTGATTTTGTATTTATTTTTTTAAATTGTAAAAATTCTTCAAAATCTAAAGGGTTCATTTCAAATATGCGTTTTCGCCCAGCCAAGCTTTCAGAAAAATGATTCTTTATATAAAAGGAACTTGAGCCAGTAACTATAAACTTGGTGCCGTATTCGTCGTATAATGCTTTAATTACACTGCTGCTATTTTTTACCATCTGAATTTCGTCAATTCCTATGATACCTGCTTGCGAAAAATCGAAGCCCAATAATTCAATAGATCGCTCGATGTCTTTGTATGAATTTTGCAAAAAGATATTTTGATTCTCGATTCTTTCTAAATCCAAATAAATTTTATTATGGGTTGTCGCTTTATCTATCAAATATTTAAGGGCCGTTGATTTCCCAACCCGCCTCAGACCTGTAATCACGGTTACTTGTTTCTTATCAAGATGGGCTTCTAGAATAGGGTATATCTTTCGGTCAAACATGGCTTATTTTCTTGTCGGATGCAAATATAGCTATAATTTGTTGGAATTTATTTCAATTTATGAGATAAAATGTAAAATATTTTATCAAAATATCCTATAAATTGATATTGTGTTTTATAAAATATTGATATACAAATAAATAAATATTGATATTTTTTGTTTTGCTAACCAGAACTAGTAGCCGTAATTTGGTATTCAAAAATTGAGCAAAACGCTCTGATTGGATTGGATAAAAATTATAATTATGCATTTTATTTTATTGATTTTCAATAGCCTAAAAATTTATTTCCCAACTAGCCCAACTTTTGCTAGGCGATGTTCGACTAACCTTTTGACAACGCAATTATAACATGTCAACCCGCAGCGAGATAGCACAAGCCGATAACAAACAGCAAGAATTTGTGGAGGCTGATATGCTGAAAATTATTGAAGGCTGCAAAAAGAATGATAGACTTAGCCAAGCTGCGTTGTACAAAAAGTTCTTTGGTAAAATGATGGCAATGTGCTTACGCTACGCCGCCAGTAGGGATGAAGCTTTGGAGATTTTGAATGAGGGGTTTTTGAGAGTGTTCACCAATTTAGCTCACTATAATAGTACGGGAAGTTTTGAAGGATGGGTGAGGCGTATCATTTTTCACACGGCAATGGATACGGTGAGAACCAGACTCCGCTACAAAGAAGAACCCATGGCAGAAAACTTTGATGCAAGTGTTCCCGAAAACCTCACTGAAAATTTACTAGCCGCCGACCTGTTATTGTTATTAGAAAAGCTGCCCCAAGCAACTCGAACGGTTTTCAACTTATTTGCAATTGAAGGATATAAGCATCAGGAAATTGCACAGCTGTTAAAAATTAGCGAAAGCACTTCTAAATGGCATGTATCCGAAGCCAGAAAGCAATTACAAAAACTACTAAAGAACTATTAAAAGCGAATTAAAATGAACGATAAAAAAATTGATATAGACCAACTCTTCAACAGCCGCTTGAGCGAGGCCGAGGAAGCTTTTGATCCTAACGCGTGGGAACAAATGCAACAAAAGCTGGACAAGAACGACAATAGAAAAGGAGGACTGATATTAATACCTAACATCCGCCGCGGCGGACAAAAAATAAAAACAATTACCATTATGACTACTTTAATCGCAAGTGTTGTTGCTATAAGTATATATAACTATAGCCCACTGCAAAATACAGAAATAAGTTCAAATGTGATTCGCAATAGCGAACAAACTATAATGGCCAAAGCCAATCCTTCCACACCTAACACTATACAAAACGCTGGTAATACAGCAAATTATAATACAGGAATTAACAGCCCTATTATACCTACTCACAAATATATAAAACCAGTTACACCTGCTAAGAAATCAGTAATCCCCAAATTACAATCTGTAAATACCTTTACACAGCAATCCAAACAATTTATTAATTCCATAGCTCTACTTCCCACCCACAAATTGTCTTTCGATAGCAAACTGGAAGAAGGGCAAGTAGAACCCGACAGTGTAAAAATGGCCAGACTAATCTTGGGCAACAAACGCTACCGTTATGATAAACCTTGGATTGGAATTCACCTCACAGGCATGATGCCCCTAGGTGCCATGCTCGACTCAGGCTACCGCCCTGGTATAGGCATGAACCTGGAACTGATGAGCGGGGATATACTTAAAGCGAAGTATATGGGTCTGTCTTTGGGTGGTTCTATGGGGTTTTTGTGGAACGGACAAGGCCGCAAACAAGATGTTATACTAGCCACACCCAATAACGATAGCGGTTATACCCGATTATATAATATGGGTTTCCACTTAGATTTTATTGCCCGTGCCGAGTTTGGCAACCGTCGCCTCAAACCCTATTTCGATGGTGTATTGGGAGTACGCAATGCCAGTACTTTCCAATCAATAAACAGCGATCAAACTATACAAGGATATCAAGGAAGTACCAATACCATGTTGACTTCATGGGCACTACAATATGGCATAAGTGCGGGTCTTCGCTGGCACTGGGTACCTGGTGTATCTGTGGATTTGAGGGGAACTTTATATAGTGGAGCAAACCTCAATTTTATAGATGTGAAACATACAGCCTATAATACCAGCACTGCCTCATTCACTCCTAATACACACACAGCACCTGGCGATATGTTCGTGCTTCGTTTGGGTTTATTATTCGATTTGGATGAGATGGAATATGACCACAATTCTAAAAACAACTATTCTACTACTACTACTTACCAACAAACTAACGGCAAATCAACTCCTGTTTATGATAACAGAGGAAATAATGGAAGCAGCACCAATGGAAGCAGTGGCCCACGCATTGGAGGTAGCAGTGGCAGTAGCGGAGGTGCTCCATTGAAAATAAAAATTCCTACGCCCGTACCCGTAAAAAGATAATATAAAAAAAACCAACAGAGAGAACCCGGCATAACAGTCGGGTTTTTTTATTTTGGGTTATTGCAAGAAAATCCTATTATAGACTTAACTTTGCGGGCTTATATTGAACCTGTTATCCAATAGTTGGAATTTAATAACAGCCTATAAGTATTATAATACCCATGCCCGGATTTAAAAAAGAGATTACTTTGTTTGATGCTACCATGCTGGTGGCGGGCACGATGATAGGCTCTGGGATTTTTGTGGTATCTGCTGAAATGGCACGCACTGTGGGTTCTTCAGGATGGTTGATGTTGTGCTGGGTGCTTACAGGTGTGATAACAATGGCGGGGGCATTATGCTATGGCGAGCTAGCTTCCATGTTCCCCAAAGCAGGTGGGCAGTATGTGTATTTGAAGGAATCGTTGGGAAAACCCATCGCATTTTTATATGGATGGACTTTATTCTCGGTAATACAAACAGGTACCATCGCTGCAGTTGGGGTAATTTTTGCCCGATATACCGCAGTGATATTCCCTTGGTTTGATGAAAAACATATATTGTTCGATGTATTGGGATTGAATATATCTGCCGCACAAATATTATCCATCAGTATTATAGTGTTGCTTACTTTTCTCAACTCACAGGGAGTGCGAAATGGCAAATGGATACAGAATATTTTTGGGGTAACCAAAATTGGGGCTTTAGTTTTACTAATTATATTGGGATTTTTGTTGGCAGCAAATTGGGAAACACTTTCACATAATTTTGAGCATGCATGGGATGCAAATTCATATAATAAGCAAGGAGAGTTCACACTGAAGGATCCATCAGGATTTGCCTTGCTATTTGTAGTAGGTTCAGCAATGGTAGGTAGTTTGTTTAGTAGTGATGCCTGGAACAATGTAACATTTGCGGGCGATGAAATTGTAAACCCGCAGCGTACTATTCCAAAAGCATTATTGATGGGAACGGGCGTAGTGACTTTGGTATATATATTAACAAATTTGATGTACCTAAGTGTATTGCCTATACATGGGGCAGTAGACGCTACCACAGCTGCAGGACACGGAATTAGTTATGCAACAAACGACCGTGTAGCGATGGGTGTAAGTGAGATGATGCCCGGTGGATATTGGGGATTTGCCATTGCAATACTGATTATGGTTTCTACTTTTGGTTGTGTAAATGGATGCATACTCTCTGGCTCCAGGGTATATTATAGCATGGCTGCAGACGGTTTATTTTTCGGCTTTATGAACAAGCTCAATACAAAGGGCGTTCCAGGTAGAGCCTTGTGGATGCAAGCCTTGTGGGCATCTGCACTGTGCCTCAGCGGGAACTACAATAACTTGCTCGACTATATTATGTTTGCTGTGATACTGTTTTATATACTCACTATTATAGGTTTGTTTGTGTTAAGAGTAAAACAACCAAATTTAGACCGCCCCTATAAAGTAGTTTTCTATCCTTTTCTTCCCATATTATATATATTATTGGCAGGTACTTTCTTAGTATGTTTATTAGTGGCCAAACCCGATTATGCTCTTATTGGGTTATATATTGTATTGGCAGGAATTCCTGTATATTTTCTTTTCAATTTCTTTTCAAAACATACACAAAACAAAGTCTGATATTAAATATAATATAGGACAAAATTATTCTACATATTATGAAACCTTCGTATAATAAATCAACCAAAAAACCTGCCAGTACAGGAGCCAAACGCAGTTATACCAAACGCGAAGATAAACCTGCTTTTTCAAAGGATAGTCCTGCTAAACGTACTTATACCAAACGTGACGACAAACCAGCATATAATAATCGTGGTCCTGCTAAACGTACCTATACCAAACGCGATGACAAGCCAGCATATAATGACCGTGGTCCGGAAAAACGCAGTTATGTAAAACGTGACGACAAACCAGCATACAATGATAGAGGCCCAGAAAAACGCAGTTATACGAAGCGTGACGACAAGCCAGCATATAATGATAGAGGCCCAGAAAAACGCAGTTATACCAAACGCGATAACAAACCAGCATACAATGATAGAGGCCCAGAAAAACGCAGTTATACGAAGCGTGACGACAAGCCAGCATATAATGATAGAGGTGGAGAAAAACGTAGTTATACCAAGCGTGATGACAAGCCAGCATATAATGATCGTGGCCCCGAAAAACGCAGTTATGTAAAACGTGATGACAAGCCTGCTTATAATAATGACAGAGGTTCTGAAAAAAGAAGTTATACAAAGCGTGATGACAAGCCTGCATACAATGATAGAGGTGGAGAAAAACGTAGCTATGCAAAACGCGATGACTATAATGCTCAAGCTGCGGAAAAACGTGTTTATAGCAAACGTGGTCCAGATTATAATGGGGAAAAAGTTAAAACTAAACCGGCAAACGATAATCATGAGTCTAGGAGTTATGAACGCAAACCACGCAGCTTTGATAAATCAGACAGAGGACAAAAGACAAAAGACGAAAGACAGCCACGTACTCCAGGGTCTTATAATAGAGAACCAAAAGTTGACAATAGACAACAGAGTTATGATAAGCGGAATCCAAAAACGGACAGAGGTGAGCCAAAAAGTTATGATAGAAAACCGATAGCAGACAACAGACAACAGACAACTGATAACAGGCAACCGATAACAGATAACAGAAGTGATAGGAAACCAACCAGCTATGATAACCGTGAAAAAAGACACGAGAATAAACCCTATGATAATACCAGAACCTATGATAAGCCTAACTATTCAAAAGCCCCAAAAGCTAAGCAGCCCAAACAAGAAGGCGAAGTACGCTTGAATCGTTATTTGTCAAACGCAGGTATTGCAAGCCGCAGAGATGCAGATAAGTTTATTGCCGCAGGATTGGTAAAAGTGAATGGAAAAGTAGTAACGGAAATGGGTGTGAAAGTAAAATCGACCGATGAAGTTATATATAATACTGAAAAATTATCGGGTGAGAAAAAAGTATATTTTTTATTGAATAAACCCAAAGATTATATAACAACAAACGAAGATCCGCAAGGTAGAAAAACCGTTTTGGATTTGGTGAAAAATTTCTCCCGCGAACGTGTATTCCCCGTAGGCCGCCTCGACCGAAACACCACAGGTGTATTGGTATTGACCAATGATGGAGATATTGCACAACGGCTAAGTCATCCAAAATTTGGTGTAAAAAAAGTATATAAAGTTGGATTGGATAAAAATATAACACCTGCTATATTAAAGCAACTTCGTGATGGAATAGAATTGGAAGACGGACTCGTGCAACCTGATGTAGTAGATTATATGGATCCTACAGATAAAAAAATAGTAGGAGTAGAAATTCATAGCGGTCGTAACCGCATTGTTCGTCGTATGTTTGAGAGCTTGGGCTTTGAAGTAATCCGTTTGGACAGACTATCATTTGCCGGCCTCGATAAAAAAGGATTGAAACGTGGGGAAATTCGTCATTTAACGGATCGGGAAGTGAGTCAGTTGCGGGGGTTGTAATATCCCCTTTAGCGTCATTCTGAGGAGGCCGCCGACGAAGAATCCCATGGAGTGTATGCTCGGCGAGATTAAATTTCGCCGAGAATATTTTGAGATGGTGTAAATTGATTTAAGAACAAGGATTGCCGAAGCGGCGAACCGGGTTTAACGATTTTTGATTTTTGAAGTTTTAATCCTCTCTTTATCCTGGAATGTTTCCCTCAAAAAAATCCCAAAGTGTAATAGGCAGATTAGAATTTCCGAGCATACGCCCGATGGGATTGCTAAGAGCGAACGGGGTTTCTTCGTCTCGTAATAAATCCTACATAGTTTTTATAAGCAATCTGACGAGACTCAGAATGACGATAGAGAGAGTGATTTTATCACATAAGGGACTCTCTCCGCCACCTCGCCCGATAATATATATTCTTTCTCTTTTGCCAATTCATCTGCAGCTAGGCCATGAATGAAAACTGCGGCCATTGCTGCATTAGCGGGCGTATAGCCTTGGGCTAAATTAGCTGCAATAATTCCTGTTAGTATATCTCCGCTTCCTCCTGTAGCCAAAATTGGATTCCCGGTACTGTTAAAATATATATTTCCATTTGGTAATGATATAGAAGTGTGAGCACCTTTTAAAACTATTATAATATTATAGTCTTTTGCCATTTGCATTTGCAATTCTAATCTTTGTTTCCCTGTACTATTTTCTATATTACAGAGGCGTTCAAATTCTTTTACATGGGGTGTTATAATAGTATTGGGTTTTAATCGAGATAACCAGTTTTGTTTTGCTATAATATTTAAAGCATCTGCATCGAATACGGTTGGTATATTTTGTAGCATTGCCCAGTCGACCAGTGCAGTGCCATATTCATGCTCACCTATACCACAACCACAAGCTAGGGAATTATATTTTGATATGTTTGTATCCAACATCTCCAACCACAATGCTTCGGGCAATGCACTATGCAATGCAAGCCTTTCCGTATCGGGCAAATGCACACTGCACAAACCTGCACCACTGAGCAAACATGATTTTGCAGAAAGAATTGCAGCCCCTGTCATTCCTCGTGAACCGCAGAGTAGGAGGGCGTGTCCTCGGGTTCCTTTATGTGTAAATTTTTGGTGATGTATGATAGTAGGTTTTATATCTTCGAGTGTTATATAATGATAATTCGTTTCTATATCATTTATATATTGTTCGCTTAAACCAATATCCAAGACTTCAAAATTATTTGTATATATTCCCGTATCGGGAAGTAAAAAAGAGAGTTTGGGAATTTGGAAAGTTAAAGTAATATCAGATTTTATAATCGCATCTTTATATAAAGTGGCATCACAAAAATCTCCCGAATAAGATTCGGGAGGCAATCCACTGGGAATATCTATAGAAACCTTATCGCAAATTTGCTTATTTATATGTATAATAAAATCCTTCAACCACCCTTCCAATGGTCTGTTGAGCCCAGAACCGAATATCGCATCTACTATAATATTTTTTGAATTAAAATTCGGCCAACTGTTAGTGTCTTCTGTTATATGTTTTACTATAATTTTCTCTGGCAAATCATTATACCAATACTTAAAATCATCAGATGCATTTTCTTTGTGTTCTAAAATATATAATTCCACTCCGAAGCCCATCGAACTCAAATTTTTGGCAATTACCAATCCATCGCCACCATTATTTCCTTTGCCGCATATGATGATATATTTTTTGTCACGAGCGTAATGATGAAACAACCAATCGGTGCATAAAGCGGCAGCTCTTGCCATTAGTAAATGTGAGGCAATAGGTTCGTGGGTGATGGTGTATTGATCCCAGGCTGTTATTTGGGAGGCGGTGAGGAGTTTCATGTGAGGAGATGTTTAGTACTACAAATGTAGGAAGGGAAATATGAAATTGGAATTGTATAAAGTCGGAGTTGGGCGGAAGAATCCTGCAAGTCCGTTTGGTCGGTCTCGTTCTTAAACGAGACGACCAAAGGCAGTTGTATAACCTATATTAGTTACAATGAAATGATTGTCATAATACATCCATTGAACAAAATGTTATCGCATTCATATTGTTTTCCTCGAACAGTACCGTCTTTCTCCTTTGGAGAAATTCGCCGCGGCGAAAGAGATAGAGGTTGTGCGAGTGCATGTGCGAAAATTTGTTCAATGCTTCGTCCCAATGGGATTGCCACGTCGGAAGCCTCCTCGCAATGACGCGTAAGGGGGAGCAGTGATCGCGTAAAGGGATTGAAAAACGGAAATAACTATACTGCAATTTCATATAACTTTGCACCCACATGACCCAAGAACTCATACCAACCGAAACCTTGTTTGTAGATGTGGTGCTACCATTCTATTTGCCGGGGTTTTTTACCTATAGAGTGCCGCAGGTATTCGAGGGCGAGGTGGGTGTGGGCAAGCGGGTGGTGGTGCAGTTTGGCAAGTCGAGGGTGTATGCGGGTATTATAGTGGAGGTACACCATCGTGTTCCTACAATTTATCAGGCAAAGTATATTCAGGCTGTGGTTGATGAGCATGCACTGGTAAGTGATATACAACTTGCTTTTTGGAAATGGATGGCGAGTTATTATATGTGTACGCCTGGTGAAGTGATGAATGCGGCACTGCCTGCGGGATTGAAACTGGAGTCGGAAACGCGGATTATTTTGCGTGGGGATAGGGAAGTGGATTATGAAAAGTTGAGCGATAAGGAATATTTTATTATAGAGGCTCTGGAAACGCAAAAAGAACTTACCATCAAACAGATTTCAAATATTCTTGAAGTAAAAAATGTGTATGCAGTAATCAAATCTTTGTTTCAACGAGAGCTGATTTGGGTGAAGGAAGAAATTATCAAAACTTATAAAGCAAAAACTGTTGAATATATAAAACTAAGTAGCGAATATGATAGTGAAGAGGCATTAGAGAAACTGTTTGCACAGCTAGAGAAAAAAGCTCCCAAACAGGTAGATGCACTGATGCAGTTTATGCAAATGCGACAAACTTCTGGCAAAATTCAACGCTCAGATTTGAGCAAGTTATCCAATCCGATAGCTATCGGATCGGCTGTTATAAAAACGCTGATTGATAAAGGTATTTTTGAAACCTATATAGAAAATACTGACAGGATAAAAAATAACGAAGTTGTAGAAATTGCCAATTTCGAACTTAACGAAGCACAAAAGCAAGCATACAAACTTATATGCGAACAATTATATACTGCGAACAAAGAAGTAAGTTTAATACATGGTGTAACAGGCAGTGGCAAAACACATATATATGTTAAGCTGATAGAGCAAGCATTAAAGGAAGGCAAACAAGTATTATATATGTTGCCAGAGATTGCACTTACCGGGCAAATGATAGAACGCCTAAGCAAATATTTTGGAAACAGAATTTTGGTTTCGCATTCCAAATTTAATGAGAATGAACGTGTAGAAATTTGGAATAAATTAGCATCAAAAAAAGTTGATATTATATTGGGTCCGCGTTCGTCATTATTTTTACCTTATGATAACTTGGGACTTATAATAGTAGACGAAGAACATGAGCCCAGCTACAAACAGCAGGAGCCAGCACCCCGCTACCATGGCCGTGATGCAGCGATTGTATTGGCCAAAATGCACGGGGCAAAAGTGGTATTGGGTTCGGCAACGCCTGCTATTGAAACTTATTATAATACTACCACAGGCAAGTATGGTTTGGTAGAGATGTTTACCCGATTTGGCGGTGTTGAAATGCCCGATATGGAATTGGCCAATGTAGCGGAGGCAAAAAAGTATATGCACCTGAAACGCAATTTTACCCCATTGCTTTTAGAAGCGATTGAAGAAACTTTAGAGAACCACAAGCAGGCTATTATCTTTCAAAATCGCAGGGGTTTTATTCCTGTTCACGAATGTGGCAATTGTGGTTGGGTGGCCAAGTGTGTACATTGCGATGTGGCACTCACCTATCATAAATATTCCGATTTATTAAAATGCCATTACTGTGGTTATTTTGAAAAGGTAACGAATATTTGCAAAGCCTGTGGCTCGAAAGACCTTACTCCCAAAGGATACGGCACAGAAATGATAGAAGACGATTTGAAGATATTATTTCCAAATGCACGAATAGCACGAATGGATTTGGAAACCACACGCAGCAAAAAAGGGCATCAAAACATTATAAAAGATTTGGAAGAAATGCGTACCGATATTTTGGTGGGTACCCAAATGGTGAGCAAAGGATTGGATTTTGAAAATGTGATTTTGGTAGGAATCATGAATGCAGACCAGATGCTGCACTTCCCCGATTTTAGAGCCAATGAGCGAACTTTCCAAATGCTGGTACAAGTGAGTGGACGTAGTGGACGGCGACAAGAAAAGGGTAAAGTAATTATTCAAACATCTTCTGTTGATCATTATGTATTGGAATTGGTATTAAACAATGATTACACAGGATTATATAAAAGAGAAATTGAACAACGAGAGCAGCATTTATTCCCGCCTTTTTGTAGGATGATAAAAATAACGCTGAGACATAAAAACTTTACCACTGCCGAACAAGCAGCAAAAGAACTTGCATCATTGCTCAAACAAAAACTGGGCAGCAGGGTGATGGGGCCTGAAAAGCCTTATCAATCAAAACTGAAAGATCATTATATATGGCATTTGCTTATTAAAGTGGAGAATGGGACTATATCCATGAGCAAATTGAAAAACTATATAAATGAGTGTCGCGAAATTATATCAGTGAAATATAAAAGTACTTATATAATACCTGATGTGGATCCTTATTAAACTAAAAGTGAAAAACTAAAAGTAAAAAGTTGTATTGTTCACTTTTCACTTTTAGTTTTTCACTTGTTTATAATATTGTTCTGAACAACCAGAATAATGAACCAGCTAACAACATACAAACGGGCAAGGTAAGCACCCAGGCAATCAATATATTTTTCACTGTTTTTGCTTGCAGGTTTTTCACACCTTTGGTAGCTACCATACTGCCCGCAATGCCTGATGAAAGCACATGGGTGGTACTTACTGGGAGGTTAAAATAACTCGCAAAACCGATGGTGGCAGAAGCTACAATCTCGGCACTTGCTCCTTGTGAATAGGTAAGGTGTTGCTTGCCAATTTTTTCTCCGATGGTTACCACAATTCGTTTCCAGCCTATCATGGTTCCTAAACCTAATGAAAGGGCAATTAGTATAATAACCCACTCAGGAGCAAAGTCAGTATATTTTTTTAGTTCGCCTATTCCACTTTTCTTCAATTCGGCCTGGTTTTTTTCGCTCAAATTTACATGGCCGCCTTTCAAAAGATTTTCATAGCTTTTGCCCAAAACCAAAATGTGTTTGCGGTAACCGAATTTGGTTGAATCCGCTTTTTGTACTTCCGCAGGCTGGCTTACAAGTACTTCCAGTTTTTTTATGCTGGATTGCATTTTATTATATTCGAGTGTGTCTTTTTCTTTCAATTGGGTCTTATCAATCATCGCAAATTTTTCATGTACTTTTTCAAGGGCAGGTTTCATATTGTCCATGGTCATCGTGCTATTAATGGCAAAATACCCTGGCACAATGGCAATCAAAATCAGCATCATCAGCCCAATTCCTTTTTGACCATCATTCTGTCCATGGAAAAAGCTAACCAAAGTACAAGTTACCACCAAGATACTTCTTACCCAGAAAGGAGGTTTTTCATCAGGGCCGGTTTCTTTAAATATAATATTCTTTTTGGTGAGCATACGGCGAAGTATGAACATTAAAAATATGGCCAAACTAAAACCAACCAGCGGGGACACTATTAATGAAGTGCCAATTTCTCCCGCCTTCTTCCAGTTTATCGCATCAGTTTCATACATCATTTGGTACCCCAGCCCAACACCAAGAATAGACCCTATAAGGGTGTGAGAGCTAGAACAAGGGATACCCAAGTACCATGTGAAAAAATTCCATGAAATAGCAGTGAGCAGCAAAGCCATTATCATTCCTATATTGTGATATATATTGGGGTCGATTAATGTTTCGATGGGCAGCAAAGCTACAATGCTTAGTGTAACACCAATCCCCCCAAAGAATACGCCTAAGGCATTCCATATACCCGACCAGATTACTGCCTGGGTGGGTTTTAATGATTTGGTGTAAATAACAGTTGCAACTGCATTGGCTGTATCGTGAAAGCCATTGATAAATTCAAAGATACAAGCACATAGTAGGCAGAGTAGTAATAAAATAGTAAGCCCAGTGGTTAATGAAAACATATAATTTTTTGTTTAATTTCACCGCAAATAAATTAACTTAATATTTCCTAATTGTTAAGTCCGCTTGTTTTTTACAAATTGATTTGTTATTGGACCCAAGAATGCAAAAAAGTGTTACTTTTGTAGGGCTGTACAAAAAGATTTAAAATTTTATTAGCCTGTATGTCAGATATGTAAACCAGTATCACTATAATACCTATTAACTTTGTTGAAAATGCTTTTCTACCTTTGAATTAATAAGCAAGAAATAAGCACTCTTTTTTATATAAAATAGAAACCAAAAACTAACCCCAAAATAATATGAAAACTTCTAAAAATGACGAGCTTTCGGGCTTGCACGATTATGAGGATGAAAAGCACCCCAAGAGAATCCATGTGGATCCAGATGATGATTTCGATAGCAAAGAAGATTTGCCAGACGACGGGGGGAAAGATGTACCCCCTATTATAGATGGCGACTTTGAAGAATTGGACGACGATGAAGTGGAAAAGGAATTTGACAGCAAAAAGCATTACGAAGATTTTGTTGAGGAAGACGATGACGAATAATACAAGATGCCATTAAATTTGTAGCCTTTGTTAGAAGGCAACACAAATATTATTTTTGATACCCAAGAAAGCAATTTTGCTGAGTTAGCTATAGAAGTTTTCAAGTTTCAGTACGAGCACAATAAAGTTTATCATGACTTTTGTAATTTTGTAGGTACAAATCCTGTTGGTATTTCTCGCATTGAGCAAATTCCATTTTTACCAGTTTCTTTTTTCAAAAACCATTCTGTTATAGTTTCGGAGCAAATACCCGAAACTACATTTAGCAGTAGTTCTACAACCAACACTGGGCAAAGTTTGCATCCTGTGGCATCGTTGCAATTATATGAAGCCAGTTTCATGAAAGCATTTGAGCTTTTTTACGGACCCATTCATAATTATTGCATATTGGCCTTGTTGCCCAGTTATATTGAGAGGCAAGGTTCGTCATTGGTATATATGGTTAATAAATTGATAGAGAAGTCGGGCAGTGAGCAAAGCGGCTTTTATATTGATGACCCGATAACTATCGGATTTGAAAAGCTATCGCACACCATTGATTTATGCGAAACCAATAGACAGCCCACAATATTATTGGGTGTTACTTTTGCTTTGATGGATTTTGCCGAACAGTTTCCCAAGAAACTAAACCATACAATAATAATGGAAACGGGAGGGATGAAAGGCCGCAAAAGGGAAATGCAGAAAGCAGAGCTTCACCAATATTTAACTACACAATTTGGTGTTGACCGTATTCATTCAGAATATGGGATGACCGAAATGTTGTCGCAGGCATACTCAAAAGGTAATGGAATTTTTGCTGCACCACCGTGGTTGAAAATAATGATTAGAAGTACAGATGACCCCATGCAAATAATTGGTGATGAACAATGGGGCGGGATCAATATTATCGATCTGGCGAATATATATTCCTGTAGTTTTTTGGCTACCGATGATATAGGTAAAACGCACCACAACAATACTTTTGAAACAGCGGGAAGGCTTGACTACAGCGATGTGCGTGGATGCAGTTTGTTGTATATATAATATTTTTCTCACTGAACGCACATTCGCCGCGGCGAATGTACAGCTAGCAAATTACACATCTTTCATAATTCAAGTATCTAATCTATTCGCTGCTTTCCGACGATGTGCGACCCCGATGGGGTCGAACATAAGTATAATAGCGAAATTGTATTTTGATTAGGCCAAAGATAACTATCGAGCTCTGCAATGAACATAAAGAGTATGAAAGAGGCCGACTAAGTTTGGAATAAAAAAATAGCAGGTTTTTTATGTATATCTGGGAGTTTTTCTTTCCAGTTTTCAATAGTATTTGTTATTATAGTTTCTTCATTGCTTTGCAGGTTGTAAGCCACACATAAACGGGTTTGCGGTTTCAGGTGGGCCACTAAATCATGCAACATAGAATTATTGCGGTAGGGCGTTTCAATAAATATCTGGGTTGATTTATATTGTTGTGATAATTTTTCCAACTCTTTTATTTTTTGTAATCGAGCAATTTTTTCAATGGGCAAATAACCATGGAACATAAAATTTTGCCCGTTCAAGCCAGAGGCCATTAATGATAAATAGATGGAGGATGGCCCAGTTAACGGCACTACTGCAATATTTTTTTGGTGGGCAATGGCAACTGCTTTGGCACCTGGGTCGGCGGTGCAGGGAAGGCCGGCATCGCTCATTAATCCTACATCGTGGCCTAGCCTTATAGCAGTGAGAAAATCTGTGAACTCATTTGGGGGCGTGTGCTCGTTCAGTTCATATATAATAATATCGTTGAAATTGGTTTGTGGGTTACATTTTTTTATAAACGCTCTTCCAGTTTTTGGAGTCTCTACTATATAATGTTTTATCCTATGGACAGTCTCTATAACATGTGGCGATAAGGTAGAAAGTTCTGCCTCGGGATGCAGTAGTGTGGGGATGAGAAATAATTTACCTTGCATGGTGTTTTGATTTTAATTGAAAGATGGTGGCCGAAAGTATGACTAATAGAAATGGCAATATAACAATATGCAGTCTGTCACCTTGAAAACAGGAAATTCCAGAGAGTATAACAAAGAATACGCAGATCAAATTCAACACAAAGAGTTCATGTAATTTTCGTTTTCTGAACAAAATAAATATATGGTATGCAAACAATAAAAAGAGCAACAAAGTATAGATTACATTTTCTTTTTTACTGATGTTGAAAAGCGTAGCCTTCCATGTGTGTTGCATATCATTGTTAGTTTCTAACTGTATAATATTATAGGAGCCATCCTGCATATTGGGCACAAAAATATGGTAAAACAATGCCTTAAAAATATTGGGGATATTATGTGGCACTTGTTTGTTGAATTCTTGATGCATTAAGCTATCGCACAGCTTTGGGAATTGTGCAGCAGGGGTATTGTATAAGATATGATTTCGTTGATTTTTAATATCGGAAAATTCTTCACCCGTGTAAAATGATTGTGATCGGGCCAATAGATATGCATACATTATTTTTTGCCCCACACAATTATAGGAATACATTTGATACGATTGATGAATCCAAACCCCTTGTATTATATATATAGTTATTGGGATTAAACTGTAATAATGAATAGCTGTTTTTTTTTGTTGGATATGCAGATAGCTGCTTTTGACTAGAAAAATTATACAAATGACCAGCACCGGATAGGTGGAAATGGGCTTTGTGAGTAAAAGCAACGCCAAAGATATATAAAATAATAGTCTATATGTTTTGATAGTTGATAATTGATATAATCTTAACGAAAGCAGTAATAAAAATATAAAAAATACTTCTGCAAGCGTTTCTGTAATTAGGGCTGTATAGCCAGGGAACAGGCAGAGCAGAAAACAGCCAATGCTTGCATATTTTTTGTTGGTATATTGAAGTATGATATAATATAACAAAACAAACGAGAGAAAATAGAATATTGTGTTTTCAATAATGCCACAAGTTACCATAGCGGTATCAGAAAAATTACCTATTAAAAAAAGTGGCAGCCCAAGCACCAAGGGATATCCCGCAGACAATATGATATGGGGCTTAAACCCTTCAGTATATAACATTTTCGCTGCATCACGATAGCTCACCGCATCCACCGACCAGTAGGCAGGATTATATATACTTTGGGGTAAGTCGAAAATAAGGAGGTATAAAAGTAGCATGAACACTGCCCCCATGCCCCACATTAAAGCAAGAATTAATTTGTTTGAGAATAGGAGTTTCCCCGCCTTAAACATCCGCCATAGATTCGTTTAAAAAATCATCCATTGGTTTCATAGCTTTCAATACTTGTGTGATGTGTTTATAGATATCAGGGTTTTTAAAATCGGCATCTTTGATATGATGAACCATCAAGTAGCTTTTGTGCTTTAAGTATTCAATTGCTGGGTTCTTAGCATCGTATCCTTTGGGCACTGTGCTGAGCTTGTCGCCCTCCAAGGTATCAAAATATTTTTTGAAATCTTTGTGATTGATAATCTTTAAAAACTTAGGATAATTGTAATCTATTTCTTGTCTTATTTTTTTTAATACATCAGGTTCAGGTATATGCATACCACCTGCAAGAAATGACTTATTCCCGGGCTCTAAATGTATATAATAACCAGCAGCCATAGCCTTACGTCCACCTGCAGAGATGGCAGCACCTATATTTGTTTTGTAAGGAGATTTGTCCTTCGAAAAACGGACATCGCGGTTGATGCGGAATATACAATTCTTGGGTTCGAGACCTATAATATCTTTGTCCCATTTTTGTATATCGGTGAGCAAAGTTTTTATATAAGTATTGAAATCTTTTTTTACAACTTCATATTGTTTGCGATTTGCATCAAACCATTCTTTGGTGTTATTTTCTTTAAGTTTTTTGAGGAAAGTAAATGTTTCTTGATAGTTCATAATCTACAATAATTAGTTTCAATTAATTCATCACATCACCCCGCAACTGCCTAAAGCGTTTCCTTGCCTCCACACTGAACACACTACCGGGATAGTCGTTGAAGAGTTTTTCGTAAAGTTCTTTGGCCTTTGTTTTATCATTCAAATTGTTTTCATATATTTCGGCTGCGTCAAACATGGCATTGTCGGCAAGTATATCATTTTTATATACAGTGAATACCTTGTCTAAATTTTCTAAACAGTCTTTCCATTTATGTTCACGGCGATACATTTTTGCTTTGGCATATAATATTTCATCACTCAAACTATGTTGCGGGAAAAGGGTATATATACTATCCAATTTTTTGTTGGCTTCTTCAAATTTATTTTGGAATATGAGTAACTCTGCAGCGGCATACATTTTCATTGCGTCTTCTGTAGAATCCATGCCCGTATTGTCTAGAATGAGTAACGACAGTTCGATGGAGTTGTTTGAGATAAGTTGCGAAGTGGCACTTTTTAAAACTTCTAACTGAGATTGTGCCCATTCAAAATCGCCTTTATAATAGCTAAGCTTGGCATTGCGAAATTTGGCTTCTTGCCCCAATGCATCTTCCGTAAAATCTTTATCCACCTGACCATATAATAATACAGGGATATAATATTCACCAATAAGTATATTGATATCGCCCAACATCAATTTACAATCAGCCGCAAATTTGGCGGGCAGCCTTTGGGTTTCTAGCAAAGTGCTTAGGAGCTGTATGGCTGTGTCGGGCTTGTTTAAGTAGTATGCTTCCAGTTCGGCCAATAGTTTTACGGTGTTCATGGTATAACTGTTAGCACCTTCAGATTTAATATATTCTATACATTCTTTTTCAAAAATTAGTATATCATTTTTCTCAAAATTACCTGAGTTTATTTGTCTGTACCGAATATCAATCAACATTTCACGGGCATTATAATAGTTGGGCAATTCTTTTCCCAGCGATACTACATATTGCAGCATAGCACCTGCTGCTGCGTACGCCCTGTTGTCTCTGGCTATGTATGCAAGTTGCATTACACGGTTGCCATATAAGTTTTGTTTTTTATCAATGGCACGTACTTGCACAAATGCTCCCATAAAATCGTGTTGTTGCACGGCAAACCATACCAGCATTTCAATAAATTGTTCGTAGCCAACTTTCTCCTGTACTTTTCTGTTTAATATACTTTTGAATAAATTTGCATCGGCACTATCAGCCATATATTTTTGCAAATTACCTTGCACCGTTTCCATTTGGCCGATTTCATTTTCTAGGGCATCCAGATATTCCTGAAACATTTTTTCTTTCTCTCCAGTAATACTATATAGTTGCCCCAGGTCCATACTGAACAATCGTTTGTCGCTTAATTCACTGCGACCTTTTTCATATACTTTAAAAGCTTCATTATATAGTTTACGCTTTATAAAAGCTTCAGCAGTTTTTTCATATTCATATTTAACAGGGACGATGCTTTTTAATAGTTTTTCAAAACTTTTATTGCCCTTTTCTTTTTTTCCTTGCAGCAGTTGCAACCAATATATATCTACTTTATACTGCGGGATTAGTTCATATCTTTTGGCTTGTTTTTTCGCCAGTATTTCAGCTTGCTCTGTTTTTTTTGTTTTAAGATAACAGTCCACCAACCGTTCATATATAAAAGGCGAACTTGGATTGGTGGTGATTAAAGTTTCATATACTATTGTTGCTTTATCAAACTCCCCATTCATGAAATATTGGTTGGCCATCTGTTCATCATTGCCTTGGGCGAAAGTGAGGGTAGGGAGTGTGAGGAAGAGGAGGAGGATAACACACAGGGCTTTCGCACACCCCACCCCTGGCCCCTCTCCGCGGGAGAGGTGAAGAGTAAGCTTTAATGTTTTATCTTTTATCTTTATACTTTCGTCTTTCATCTTTTGTCTTTCGTCTTTTATCTGTTTTACGGAGCTAGTAAATGTATATCATATTTCTCCATTAAGGGTAAATAAATTACAGCAGCTATTATTATTGTTATGAGTAATTCTTTAAACCAATACCAGCGGGGTTGAAGCAAATAGTTGGCCACTAAAATAGCGGTTGGGGCCATTATATATATTAAATTGTTTTGCAAATTTTCATAATCGATAAATGCGATAGCTATAGTTACGGGGAAAAGTACTATAATAATTCGCAGCATTTTGCGTATTTTCAACATGCTTTTATGGATGTTTTCTTGCATGATGATAGCACCTGCCAAATACATTAATACCAATAGCCCCAATGGAATCCAAGTGTAGTAATTGCCCCAATTGATATCATTAAATTTATAAAAATTGCGTGTCAACAAATCAATTGCACTGTCTTGTGTTTTAAATATATATAAGAAAGATGCCAATATATAAACAGGTGTGATAAAACCGAGCAAGGTGAGCAGCATTTCTCTGAAATTTGGTACCCGTAATACACCCAAAGCATATAATATTAATGGCAATAGATAGATAAGTTCAAATCGAATAAGGGTGGCGAGTGAACATATAAAACCCAATTCAAATATATGTTTGTTAGAATATTCTGATTTATATAAAGAGAACAATTTCCAAATAGCTGTCAGTACCAAAAAGTTTGCAAATAATTGGGGCGACAATTGGTTTGTTTGCGGTAAGGCTGTTGTTAACAGCACAAAACTGAATGCTGGAAGCCAAGAGTATTTTTCCAAAAGTTCAAATTTGCGAACAATCCAGTTTATAAATATGGCTTGCAATAAAATGAGTAAGGTGGCAATTATATACTGTGCTTTTATAGGCGTATTGGCAAATATTTGCATTAATATATCACCAAAGTAATTATTGGTTTTCACATCCACAGGTAAAGGCTCAAGTATATACATCCCTTTTATAATAAAAGCCAGTATTGCCAATACAGCAATCAACATTGCCTTCTGCGATTTGAATATAAAAACCATCAGTGCAAAGATATTATAAAACCGCAATTGCAGCGGTATGGTTTGTAAATGAAGTTTGGCATCCGTATTTTTGCTCAATGGAAAACACATCGAACGAACAAGAACCCAAACGGGTTACGGGCATTGGCGGTATTTTTTTTAAATCCGAAAATCCTGCTGCGTTAAACGCATGGTATAAAGAACATTTGGGTATGAATACGACTGATTATGGCACAACCTTTACGTGGCGAAAAGAAGAGAAGCCCGAAGAGAAGGGCTATACCCTCTGGACTCCCTTTAAAAAGGAGACCTCATATTTCGCACCTTCTACCAAAGAATTTATGGTAAACCTTAGGGTAGAAAATATTGAATGGTTGGTGGGAAAACTTAAAGAAGAAGGTGTCACTGTGCTTGATGAAATTGAAAATTCGGAATACGGAAAATTTGTTCATATACTCGACCATGAAGGAAATAAGGTAGAATTGTGGGAGGATGTTGATAGGGTGTGATGAGAAGATGGTGGGGGAGAATGTGACGAGTTGATTATATACATTCGTCTGGCAGCAATTCGTCACTATTCAACTCCTTCAGAGTTGCCTGCGAGGGCGATATTATAGTCTCTGTCCGCCGCGGCGGATCATGCAGGGTTATTCATATTGAATCCCTTCAGGATTCCTATAAGGTCGGAATAGTTTTTTGTAACGAACTATCAACTCTGAAGGAGTTGAATATGAATAACCTCGAATGCTCCGCCGCGGCGGACGAGGAGACAGGAAGGCGACAAACTACAACTCTGAAGGAGTTGAATAACCGAGAATACGCTCACTCGGCTACTTACAAAAGTGAGGTATATATACTATCTCAACTTCCTATCCGCCTCATCAATTGCCAAATCATTGATACTGGCAAAACGTTTTTGCATATAGCCTTTCTCGTCGAACTCCCACATTTCATTGCCGTAGGAGCGGTACCATTGTCCGTTGGCATCGTGCCATTCATATTCAAAGCGGACTCCTATTTTATTATCGGTAAAACTCCATAATTCTTTTTTGAGTTTGTAGTCCAATTCCTTTTCCCATTTTTTTGTGAGGAATGCTTTCACTTCTTCACGACCGTTTAAAAACTCCGTTCTGTTTCTCCACTCGGTATCCACCGTATAGGCTAGGCTTACTTTTTCTGGGTCTTTGGTATTCCAAGCATTCTCAGCAAACTGAACTTTTTCGGTGGCAGTTTCAAAATTGAAAGGCGGGATGGGGAATCTTTTTTCGGTGGACATTGTTATATTATTTTAAGATTAAATTAATTTTAAAGTATATATATAATATCATTTTATTTTTCGTTCTCCTTGTTTATATCATCAAAATTGGCAGGCAGTTTTTTCATGCTAACATCAAACTTAATAAATCCGCTGAAGAAATCGTTGTGTAATTGTAAGTTGTCATTTTTCCAATCATATTCATGTGGGGATATTTTGTTATTGTTTAACCTTTCGTACAGCTTTTCGGATATTTCCTTCAAACTATCGAAAAGTACGTCTTTTGGATCTTTAGGAATGCTCAACAACTTAATCCCCACCATATCCAACTCCTTGGTATTAACAGGTCCAGGGGCATCAATCATTACATCGCGGCCAGAATTGTTTTTTGGGAAAGCTATATAGTCGCGGATACTTTCGCTGCCGCCAAATAAGCTGCATAGTCTGTCGAAACCAAAGGCGATTCCTCCATGTGGGGGTGCACCAAACTCAAAAGCATTTAATAAAAATCCGAATTTTTCTTTCGCTTCGTCAGAAGTGAAACCCAGTACTTCAAATAGTTTTGATTGTAGTTTTCTATCATGAATTCTGATAGAACCGCCGCCCACTTCCACGCCATTTATCACCATATCATAAGCGTTTGCATTTACGGCTCCTGGATTTGTATTTAGCATTTCTATATGTTCGGGCAATGGTGATGTGAAAGGATGGTGCATGGCATAAAAACGTTTATCTTCGTCATTCCATTCCAATAAAGGAAAATCGAGCACCCACAAACATATATATATATTTGGGTCACGCAATTCCAATCTGTTGCCCATCTCTAAGCGTAGGTCTCCCATGGCTTTGCGGGTTTTGTTAGTGCCGCCACATAATATTAAAATCAAATCTCCGGCATTTGCATCGCAAGCGTTTGCCCATGCTTGTAATTTTTCTTGGTCGTAAAATTTATCTACGGATGATTTTACTGTTCCATCTGCTTCCACTCTTGCATATATCAATCCGCTCATGCCGCGGCGTGGGTCTTTCACCCATTCGGTCAATTCGTCTAATTGTTTTCTAGTATATACTGCTGCATTTTTTGCATTGATGGCTAATACCAATTCTGCATTATCGAACACACCAAATCCTGCTCCTGATACTATATCATTGGTAGTGCTTTTTAGTTCCACAAATTTCATATCGAAACGCAAATCGGGTTTGTCGCAGCCATAGTAACGCATGGCATCTGCGTATTGCATCCGCATCATTTCGGGTATATCAACACCTTTTACTTTTTTAAATAAATGACGTACCAATTTTTCAAATAAGTATAATATATCTTCCTGCTCCACAAAACTCATTTCGCAATCTATCTGTGTAAATTCTGGCTGTCTATCTGCACGCAAATCTTCATCTCTAAAACATTTTACCATCTGAAAATAACGGTCCATTCCGGCCACCATTAATAGTTGTTTAAATGTTTGCGGACTTTGCGGCAAAGCATAAAACTGTCCGGGATTTAAACGGCTCGGCACAATAAAATCTCTAGCACCTTCGGGAGTTGATTTAATTAATACGGGCGTTTCTACTTCCACAAAATTATGCTCGTCCATAAAACTCCGGGTATATTTCATCATCTCATGACGAAGAATCAATTTTTCTTTTACAGGATTTCTTCTGATGTCGAGATAGCGGTATTTCATACGCAATTCATCACCGCCATCGGTTTCATCTTCTATAGTGAATGGAGGAGTAATGGCAGCATTGAGAACTTTCAATTCAGTTACCTCAATCTCAATTTCACCCGTTGGCATTTTTAAATTCTTATTTGAACGCTCGCACACCGTTCCGGTAATTTGCAATACAAACTCACGGCCCAGTTTACGGGCTTGTTCGCACAAAGCGGCATTCACATCCATATTAAATGTGAGTTGTGTAATTCCATAGCGGTCACGCAAATCGATAAAGGTGAGTCCGCCAAGGTCACGGCTTTTTTGTAGCCATCCGGCTAGGGTCACGGTTTGTCCCGCATTTGCAAGGGTCAATTCTCCGCAGGTATTGGTTCTATACATTATAGTCGTTAGTCAGTTAGTAATTAGTAATTAGTAATTAGTCGTTAGTCGTTAGTCAGTTAGTCGTTAGTGGCTTACGCTGCTTTTAGTGGTTAGTGGCTTCCGCAGTTTGCTTACGCTTGCCTTTAGTTGGTCTTATGATGAAGATTTTATATTACGTCCCTACGGGACTTTCGTAACCACCTATTTTTTTTCTACCGATATTACGTCCCTACGAGACTTTTTCAACCACCCATCTTTTACGTCCCTATGGGACTTTATGATTGAGTCCCATAGGGACGTAATATCGGTAGAATATAGATGTATATCCGCTAGCAAAAAGTCCCGTAGGGACGTAATATTAAACACGTATAAAATCTTTCGAACATTAATGGTCTTGTGACCAACCACTAATGTGAGCCCAAACTATTTTATTTTTTTCGTTTGCAAAGTTATCTAATTTACGCCCACATTTGCAGTATATGATAGAAGTTTTTAATGACGAGTATTGGATGCGTGAGGCGATGAAGGAGGCCCACAGGGCATTTGAGGCTGATGAAGTACCTGTGGGTGCAGTGGTGGTTTGCAATAATAGGATTATAGGTAAAGGTCATAATTTAACTGAACGTTTGCACGATGTTACCGCCCATGCCGAGATGCAGGCTATAACTGCTGCGGCCAATCATTTGGGTTCAAAATATTTGACAGAATGTACCATATATATCACGCTTGAACCTTGTGTGATGTGTGCAGGAGCTATCTTTTGGGCCCGCCCCGCCAAACTTATTTTTGCAGCAGCCGACCCAAAACGTGGATTCTCCTATTTGGGTAAAAATATTTTGCACCCCAGTACAGAAATAGAGCAGGGAATAATGAGCGATGAATCGTCAGCCTTACTAAAGCAGTTCTTTCAGAAGCTTAGGTAATCTCACTTTTTTTGTAGATTTTTATTATATATTTATCTCTATATCCATTTTGATAATTAACTATATCGCCTTACTTTTGCGGCTCTTTTCCGAATACCAATTTTCTTATGAAGAGATGTAAATAAAAATCATTCACTCGCAAATCAACAAATCATTAAATAATACATGGCATATCTATTCACCTCAGAGTCCGTATCAGAAGGACATCCAGACAAAGTAGCCGATCAGATATCTGACGGACTTATCGACAATTTTTTAGCTTTCGATCCTGAATCGAAAGTGGCTTGCGAAACACTTGTAACCACGGGTCAAGTAGTAGTAGCGGGCGAAGTAAAATCAAAATCGTATCTTGATGTACAAAGCATCGTTCGCGAAGTGATAGCCAAAATAGGTTATACAAAAAGTGAATATATGTTTGATGCCAATAGTTGCGGAATATTGAGTGCCATCCATGAGCAAAGTGCTGATATCAATCGCGGTGTTGACAAGAAAAAACGCGAAGACCAAGGTGCGGGCGACCAAGGAATGATGTTCGGTTATGCTACCAACGAAACCTCAAACTATATGCCTTTGGCTTTGGACTTGGCTCATATATTATTGCGTGAGTTGAGCGATTTGCGTCGTGAAGACAAACAGATGAAATATTTGAGACCTGATACCAAAAGTCAGGTAACTATTGAATATAGCGACGACCACAAACCTTTGCGTATTGATACCATTGTAATAAGCACACAGCACGACGATTTTGTAAAACCCAAAAGCAACAGTGCCAAAGACGAAGCAGCTGCAGATACAGCGATGCTTACAAAAATATTTGACGACATGATTAAAATTTTAATCCCGCGTGTCACCAAAAAATATCCAGAGTACAAAAAATTATTCAACAGCAAAATCACTTATCATATAAACCCTACCGGAAAATTTGTAATCGGTGGGCCACATGGCGATACGGGCTTAACTGGCCGTAAAATTATAGTAGATACTTACGGAGGCAAAGGTGCTCACGGAGGTGGAGCATTCAGTGGCAAAGACCCCAGCAAAGTTGACCGTAGTGCAGCTTATGCTACCCGTCATATTGCAAAAAATATGGTAGCTAGTGGAATGTGCGACCAAGTATTGGTGCAAGTAGCTTATGCTATTGGCGTGGCACAGCCTGTTGGTTTGTTTGTGAACACTTACGGTTCGTGCAAAGTGAAAGACAAAAAAGGCAAAGTGATGCATGATGGCGATATCGCCAACAAACTTTCAGAAGTTTTTGACCTACGTCCTTATGCTATTGAGCAACGTTTGAAATTGCGTGAGCCTATCTATTTAGAAACCGCTTCTTACGGACACATGGGCCGCAAAAACGAAATAGTAACCAAAACTTTCAGCAGTCCCGATGGTAAAAAAATCACCAAAAAAGTGGAACTCTTCACATGGGAGAAATTGGATTATGTAGAGAAATTGAAAAAAGCTTTTGGTATGAAATAAGATTTAAGAATTATTATATATAAAGCCTCGATAGTATTTTACTATTGGGGCTTTTTTTTGTATATTATATTGTTAAGGAATTTACTATATTATATATAATGAGTTTGATATTAGACTTATTTCATAATAGCCATTCAACGCTACTCCGCTCGTCATGCTGAATTTATTTCAGCATCTCTAATACACGTTCTTAGATGCTGAAATAAATTCAGCATGACGCAAAAATGATTATTTGTGAATTATGAAAGAGGTCTATTATATGTCAAAAACTATAATACAAATTAAGCCCAAAAATATCGCTCAATCCTTTGCCATTCTTATTTAAGGTGGACATATAGGAGAATCGCAAATCGTATTTGGCGGAGCCGCTATCATCGGAACTGCTGCTACCGAAACGAAAGCCCGTATTGATAACAGGGCCGATTGAGAGTGCGTTGTCTCTTAGGCTATTGGGCATTGCTAAGAAGTCGAGACACGCCCCAGCACCTATATAAGTTCCGGCACTTTGTTTTGAATTTTTCTTAGCACCATTCCCTATATTGTAGTTGATGGTTACTGGTAAAGTGAATTGAAAATAGCGGGATATAAAAATATAGCCTACACTTAATCCCGGAATACCAATACCTGTATTAATATTGGCCGATAGAGAAGTGTTTGCACTAAGGATTTTAAAATGATAGCGTACGTTGTAATTAAATGTACCATTAAAAGCAGTATAGTTTGGCGGAGGTATAAGATATATAGAAAGTCCAATTCCGCTTTGGTGTTTGAAAAAAGTGCTGTCACCCTTCGATGCTTGTGTTGTGATGCTACACAATATGATGTAGGTGATTATAATATATTTTTTCATGTATTGATTTCTTGCCATCCTCTAAAAAATCTTGTCGCTCTTCGATAAGACTCAGAGTGACAAGATTTTTTTTTACAAATTTCCTCTATTATCCTGTTCACGTTCGAGGGCTTCAAACAGTGCTTTGAAATTTCCTTTGCCAAAAGATTGGGCTCCCTTGCGTTGGATAATTTCAAAAAACAAGGTCGGCCTATCTTCAACGGGTTTGGTGAAAATTTGTAACAGGTAGCCTTCATCATCACGGTCAATTAAAATTCCAAGTTTGTGCAAGGGTTCCAAATCCTCGTCAATTGGGCCTACACGTTCAAGGATACTTTCATAATAATTATCGGGGATGCTGAGGAATTCTACACCACGGGCAACCATTTGGTTAACGGTGCTCACTATATCATCGGTTGCAATGGCCACATGCTGCACGCCCTGTCCCAAATAAAAATCCAGGTATTCTTCTACCTGCGATTTCCTTTTTCCTTCGGCGGGCTCGTTGATGGGGAATTTTACAAACCCATTTCCATTGCTCATCACTTTGCTCATCAGGGCAGAGTATTCGGTAGAAATATCATTGTCGTCGAACGAGAGAATGTTTCTAAATCCCATCACCTCTTCATAAAATTTTACCCAGGGGTTCATCTCGTTCCAACCTACATTGCCCACACAATGGTCAACATATTTTAAGCCAACCGGTGGTGGGTTGTAGTTCGATTTCCATGCTCTGAATCCGGGCATGAAAACACCTTTATAGTTTTTGCGTTCCACAAAAATGTGAACTGTATCGCCATAAGTATGTATGCCTGAGAGACGCACTTCGCCATTGTCATCGGTTAATGTTTGGGGCTGCATATAAGGTTTGCCCCCACGTTTGGTTGTTTCTTCAAAGGCTTTATAAGCATCATCAACCATCAGGGCCAATACTTTCACACCATCGCCATGTAGCTTTAAGTGTTCAGCGATATCACCGTTTGGAGTTAGCGGTGTGGTAAGTACCAAACGCATTTTATTTTGAACCAATACGTATGATGCACGGTCACGCACACCTGTTTCAGGCCCTGCGTAGGCAAGGCTTTGAAAGCCGAATGCGGTTTTATAAAAATGGGCAGCCTGTTTGGCATTGCCTACATAAAACTCTACATAGTCTGTGCCGTGCAAAGGGAGAAAATCTACTTGGGTCTGTGTGGGTGTATCGAGTGCTTGTGTGCTCATGTGCTTTCTATTTTTAATAAGTGTGCAAATTTACAAATTAGTCTGTTTAGTTAAATGGCTTTTTTTTGAAGCGTGCATTCCCCGCCTTGAAAGGCAGGGTAATAGAAACATAGTTTATTAAGAATTAAAATTGTATTGTTTTTTCTATTGCCGTTGGCTTCAGCCAACGGTATAATTGAATTTAGTCTTCGGCTTTAGCCACATTGAATAACTGCCAGAATTTAGGTCGCCAATGTTCGACCCCATCGGGGTCGTAGCTTTATAGATATTTGTTGGGTTATAAACCTGCGACCCCGATGGGGTCGAACATTGACATTGAGCGGAGTGTACATAAAGGGTTCATTGAAATTGGAGTGTAGATAAAGCGTTGATGGAATTGTAATAGACCTGTGTAATTTGCGGGCTTTAATTTTACAATCTGGAAATCATGGAAAAGAAAAATTATGGAACCTCATCGCTGTCAATTATCATTTCTGTTTTTTTCTTTTGGGGTTTTGTTGCAGCATCCAATGGTATTTTTATTCCATTTTGCAAAAGCCATTTCAATCTCTCACAGTTCGAATCGCAGCTCATAGATTTTGCATTTTACTTTGCCTATTTTATGGGTTCTATATTGCTATATTTTAGTTCGCAGATATTTAAGGTTGATATATTAAATAAAATAGGATATAAGAAAGGAACTATTATAGGTTTGTTGATTTCGGTGGCGGGGGCATTAGTGATGTTGCCAGCGATAAAAGCAGAAACTATTAAACCAATTGGTGAATTAACAAAAACTATTGAGACATTAGAAGATGGACAAAGTATTATATTAAGTGATAAATCTTTTGCATTTCAAAGTTCAAAAGACACATTTTTTATAAAAGCTGATGAAGATTTTGGAGGAGAAAAATACTTGATCGATGAAAAGTTTAAAGCTATAATTAATACACCTTTTATTCAGCAAGAAGATCCGAAAGTTTATAAATCATATATTGATAAAAGCAAGATACCTGCTGTAGTTGCTCTCTTGAGCAATGGCTATCATTCAGAAGTTGCATTTGGTTCATTTTATTTTATATTATTTGCCTTTTTTGTAATCGGATTGGGATTCTCCTTACAGCAAATAGCAGCACAACCATTTGTTGTAGCCTTAGGCTCCCCTGAGAGCGGTTCGCATAGACTTAATTTGGCAGGCGGCATAAATTCAATAGGTACATTGCTTGGTCCGATAGTAGTTGCCATGATACTTTTTGGCTCGGCGGGCAGGGGAAGTAAATTTGCAGATATAGAATCGGTGAATAGCTTATTTCTAATTCTTGCTGGAGTCTTTTTACTGGCAACTATATTGTTAGGAATGGCTAAACTCCCTCATGTAACCAGCGAAGAAGCTTTTGAACCCGGCATGGGTGCATTGAAATTTCCACAAATGAAATGGGGCATGTTGGCTATATTTACCTATGTAGGAGTTGAAGTAACGATACAAAGTAATATGGGTGAATTATTAAAGCAGCCTGCATTTGGAAGTCTACAATCGTCGCAGATTGATAAATATATATCATTGTATTGGGGTAGTTTGATGATTGGCCGTTGGACGGGTGCTATCGGGGCTTTCAATCTTTCAAAAATAACCAAGAAATTATTAACTATTATATTGCCTTTTATTGCTTTTGCTATTATACTTTTTGTAAACCATACCAAGGGAAATGATGTGAGCGATTTATATATATATGCTATTGCAGTTTCAGTATTGGTAATCGGATTTTTAATGGCCAATGAAAAACCTGCCAGAACTTTAATGATATTTGGATTGATAGGAATGGCTGCCATGTTTACGGGTTTGTTTGCGAGCGGGCAAACGGCATTGTTCGCATTTGTAAGTGGCGGACTTTGTTGCTCTATTATGTGGCCTTGCATATTTGCGATGTCGATAACGGGCTTGGGGAAGTACACCGGACAAGGAGCTGCGTTTTTAATTATGATGATTTTGGGCGGAGCTATCATACCACCCTTGCAAGGGAAATTGGCTGATAGTTTTGGTATATTAACTTCGTATTGGTTGCCGGTTTTATGCTTTGCCTATCTAGCATTTTTTGCCTATAAAGTAAAAAGTATATTAACCAAGCAAGGATTAAATCCGGATATATAAATATTTTACATTTTATAATTGATATTTTTTATTTTATTTAAAACGATATAAAATATTTCAATATAAAAACAGAAATTAAATTCAGCAGAGACAGAAAATATAAAATGAAAAATACAAAATGAAAAATTACAATGTGATTGGTTTAATGTCAGGCACCTCAATGGATGGGGTGGATTTGGCTTATGTAGAATTTACCGAAGACAATGGCAAATGGAGTTATATACTCAAACATGCTGACACTATCGATTATGAAGAAATGTGGCGTGTGCGTTTGTCGAAATTGAACAAGCAGGAGGGAACTATTATAGCCAAGACTAATGTATTCTATGGTAAATATTTGGGACATTTGGTGGCTGATTTTGTAGAAAAGTATCATATAAATCCCGACTTTGTTTCTTCTCATGGGCATACCTTATATCATGCACCACAAGAAGGATATACGCTACAAATTGGCGATGGAGCAACTATTACAGCCAATTGTGGTTTGCCTGTTATCAGCGATTTTCGCCAAGGCGATGTAGCCCTTGGTGGGCAAGGAGCCCCATTGGTTCCTGTAGGCGATAAATTATTATTTTCAGAATATCAGTATTGTTTAAATCTTGGCGGTATTGCAAACATAAGTGGTGAGCAGCATGGCAAGACTATAGCTTATGATGTATGTCCCTGTAATATCGCTTTTAACCGTATTGCCCGCAACCAAGGTTTATTATATGATACAGGTGGCGAAATAGCAGCATCGGGACAAGTAAACGAAGATTTATTAAATGTGCTTAACGGCATAGACTATTATAAAAACCAAGGGCCAAAAAGCATGGGGCGTGAATGGATTAACAATGATTTCTGGCACCTTACCAAAGATTTTTCTTTAAGCCCCGAAGATAAAATGTGTACCTTGGTGGAGCATGTAGCGATACAAATTTCCAAATCATTATATGAAATGGTGGATGGCGAAGAAGAAAAATTAGCTTCACAAAAAGTACTCGTAACAGGTGGCGGAGCGTTCAATAATTATTTAATTGACCGCATCAAAGCCCAAACATCGGCACAGATTATTATACCCAACGAACAAACGATTAATTATAAAGAAGCGTTGATTTTTGCGTTCTTAGGCGTGTTACGTTATAGAAATGAAAACAATATATTATCTTCTGTAACTGGTGCTGTTAGCGATTCTTGTGGCGGTGCGATGTGGGGGAAGTTCGGGGTGATTTAAATAGTTGTTGACAAAACCTATGAAACACTATCTCATATTACTATCTGCAATATTATTATTATCCTGCAATAATAATCCCAAAATTGAATCAGCTCCCCTACCCCATGGACTCAAATTACCACCACGCGAGATGGTTATTACTTTGCTCCAAAGGCATAGTATTGATGTGACAGGTTATCGTTTCAATTTACATATTACTAACTATTTCATAGCATAGGCGACATTTTTTTCACAAAAAAAGGCGGCTACTAAATTTGTATTTTTTTGCAAGTCGGTCATTGTTTGTTTTA
>JAYVCI010000036.1:0-5231 GCA_043750035.1 Chitinophagaceae bacterium | reverse complement strand
TTTTGTTTGTAAAAAAGTTTGAATATTTTTGTCACGCTCCATAGCAGCAGGCTCGTAGTCGTGGTTGGTATATACTTCGGCAATATCATACTCATCCGTAATTTCTTTCCAAGCTGCAATCGGGGTATTATATTTAATGAGCAGTGAAGAACCTTTTTGTTCGAGTTCATTTTTGAGTTGTATAATAGTTTGATGGATAAAATCAACACGTTTATCATATTTGTTTTCTAATTTATGTAATATAGTTTTATCGAAAATAAATACACACAATACGGGCTTATCAGTTTTTAAAGCGTGATAGAGTGCAGCATTGTCGTTCAATCTCAAATCTCTTCTAAACCAATGAATGTTTATTTTTGGCATCATGATACAAACAAAGGTTTCATCATTTAGTTTTGTAGCAAGTTCAAATGTTCAAAAAAATAAAACCAGAACACTTATTGGTAGCCTTCATCACATTGGTGGGAGCGATTCTGCGGCTGTGGGATGCTGCCAATATCCCCTTAATGAACGACGAGCTCAGTGCCATCTTCCGCACCCATTACGATAGCTTGGGCGAACTTTTTGAAAAAGGCATCAAACCCGATGGGCATCCGGCCTTTGTGCAATTATTTTTGTATTACTGGATTCAAATCGGTGGAGAAAATTCTGTTTGGATAAAATTCCCTTTTCTATTGATGGGTATTGCTTGCATTCCATTAACTTATATCGCTTGCAAAAAATGGTTCAATGAAACTGCGGCAATAGTTTGCTGTACTTATATAGCGAGTTTGCAATATACCATCTTCTATTCTCAGCTAGCTCGACCTTATATCTGTGGCTTGTTTTTGGCTTTATTGTTTATTATATATTGGAGTAAAATTATCAAAGAGAACAAGTATCAATGGAAAACAATTATATTATATATTTTGTTTGGATTTTTAACTGCTACCACCCATTATTTTAGTTTGCTCACCATTGCAGTAGTGGGTTTTCTGGGGTTATATTTGGTAAACAAAGAATTCAGATTAAAGTATGTATTACTGAATTTAGCCTTGATTGTTGCGTATCTGCCCAATATCAGTATCTTTCTTTATCAACTAGATACGGGAGGGGTAGGAGGCTGGCTTAGCAAACCGTCTAGCATTTTCATTATAGATTATTTTGACTATGTAATGAACTTTTCATGGTGGGTTAAGTGGACGGTTATTATATTGCTTGCATGGGGATTGAAAAATATATTCGAGAATAGAATGCTCTGGTTTTTCTTTATATCATTCGCCTTGGTATTTTTAATTGGCTATATATATTCAGTAAAAGTAAACCCAGTTCTACAATATAGTGTACTCATTTTTGCATTTCCTTTCATATTGTTCTTTTTGTTCGGTAATATACCCAATATTAAGCCAAGACAATTGTTAACCTTGGTGTTCTGTGTACTTTGTATCAATGTATTTTCATTAATTAAAGAAAGACAATATTATAGCTATTTTTATCAGTCACCACATCAGGAGATATTAAAAGAAGCCAATGAATATTATAATAAAGAAGTAAGTAAGCCCCTCGTTCTGTTATTCACCAATTCAAAATTCAACCAATATTTCAACGAAAGGTATAAATATAATTTCAGATATATTGATTTGAATGAGCATTCAGAATCATTTACAAAATTTCTTAAAGATACTTTGTTATCATACAAAGGTGATAAGCTGTTATACGGGGCATTGAGTAGTGAAGACCCAATGTGGTTGCCATATTTGCAACAATTCTTTCCTTATATTGAAGTGAAGAAGGATTACTTTATTGGGAGCTTTTATGTACTTTCCAAAACCAAACCAGGCAATTCAGTTGATGAACTTATTTTAGATTCTCTTATATTTTCAAAACCTGTTATGTTAGATTCAACAATAGAATGGACAACTGCTTATGAATTTCAATTGGATAAACTCTTAAAACATGAGAATAATATTATAGATATACTATATGAACTCGAATCAGACTCAACAATATCAAAAGCTTCCATCGTTTCAGAATTATTAAGTGATACATTAGTGAAACAATGGCGTGAGCAAAACATCAATATATTCCAATTAAATAAATCCAAATTCTTAGCTATCCATAGCTTGAATATGGCTGATACCAAACAACTCGGAGATAATTTGAAACTAAAATTCTTTCTCTGGAATAAAGCCCACCAAAAACTTCGGATCAAACAAATCAAACTCCAAGTACGCAAAGGGAACCCATTATTATATGGTTTTTATGAGAAAATATAATCCCCTATATTTGCAATCTAATACACTACAAAGCTGGCGTAAGCCACTAACGACTAACGACTATAAATCAGGCGTAAGCCCATTAACAATTAACCATTTATCATTAACCATTTAAAAATGTATGCTCGATAAAACCCAGATAGCCAAACGCATAGCCCGTGAATTTAAAGATGGGTATTATGTAAATTTAGGTATAGGCATTCCAACTTTGGTAGCCAATTATATTCCCGAAAACATTAATGTGGTGCTACAAAGTGAGAACGGAATGTTAGGCATGGGGCCATTTCCATTTGAAGGGGAAGAAGACCCAGATTTGATAAATGCAGGAAAGCAAACTATTACCACAATTGCAGGTTCTTCCTTCTTCGATTCAGTTACCAGTTTCGCTATGATACGTGGCGGACACGTGCACCTAACCGTTTTGGGGGCTATGGAAGTAAGCGACAAAGGTGATATCGCCAATTGGAAAATCCCTGGTAAAATGGTGAAAGGTATGGGAGGGGCAATGGATTTGGTTGCATCAGCAGATAATATAATAGTAGCGATGCAACATGTAAATAAAGCTGGCGAAAGTAAATTGTTGCCCAAATGCGATTTGCCCATTACAGGTGTTGCTTGTGTGAAGAAAGTAGTAACTGAATTGGGTATGTTCGAAATTACGGAAGAAGGTTTTAAGCTTGTAGAAATTGCACCCGATGTAACAGTGGAAGAAGTGAAAGCAAAAACCGCAGGACGCTTGGTAATTGCAGACAACCTGCAAACAATGGTAATTTAATTATAATATTATATCTATTTGAACCCAGGTAAAAAAATAGTTTTTACCGTCATCAATGACCTAAGCTACGACCAACGTATGCACAGGATTTGCGGCACGCTTTCATCTCATGGCTATCATATATTATTGGTAGGGCGATTACTTAAAACCAGTAAGCCGTTAGACTCAAAACCGTTTCAACAAAAACGTATCAAATGTATATTTAATAAAGGCATGCTTTTTTATGCGGAGTATAATATCAGGTTATTCTTTTTTTTACTGTTCAATAAGTTTGATATATATGGTGCGATAGATGCTGATACGATATTGCCACATGCATTGGTATCAAGACTAAAGGGGAATAAAATGGTATATGATGCCCATGAGTATTTTACCGAAGTGCCAGAAGTTACTGACCGTAAATTTGTGAAAAATATCTGGAAAGCTATTGAAAAATTCGGCGTAAAAAAAGCGGTATTGTGTTATACGGTTGCATCTGAATTGGCGAAGGTACTCTCTGCAAATTTGGGTAAAAAATTTGAAGTAATCCGCAGCGTACCCTTACTAAAAAATATAGTAATAGATGATAATTATATCACCCCAAAATATAACAGAAAACTTATTATATATCAAGGTGCATTAAACCGTGGTCGTGGTTTGGAGCAATTGATACAGGCCATGCAGCATATAGAAGCTACCTTATGGATAGTTGGTGCAGGTGACTTGGAGAATGAGTTAAAGAACAAGATGAAGGATTTAAAATTAGAAGACAAAGTAATTTTCAAAGGCTTATACAAACCAGAACAATTGGGCGAACTAACAGAGGAAGCAACATTGGGCTATAATGTGTTGGAGAATGACGGATTGAGTTATTACTACTCCTTAAGCAATAAATTCTTCGATTATATACAATACGGTACACCTTCCATATCAAGCAGCTTCCCTGAATATGAGAGCATTTTAAAGCAATATCCTGTCGGACTTACCTCAGAAATAAGTCCCGATGAATTGTCAAAAAAAATCAATATTTTATTGACCGATGCAACCATTTACCACAAAATGGCTACTTTATGTACACAGGCAAGCAAAGAATTTAATTGGGAAAAAGAATCAAAAAAACTGATACAATTGTTTGATGAAATCAAGTAAACACCTCAATGTGATATCGTTCGATATTCCTTGGCCTGCTAGCTATGGCGGGGTAATTGATGTGTACTACAAACTGAAAGCGTTGAATGAATCAGGTGTGAAAATTATATTGCACTGCTACGAATATGGCCGTGAACGTTCAAAGGAACTCAATAAAATTTGCCATGAGGTACATTATTACAAACGAAATATATATAAGAATCCATTTTACGGGAAACTGCCCTATATCATCAATACCCGAAACACCAAAGAGCTGATTGATAATTTGCAAAAAAATGACTATCCAATTTTATTTGAAGGACTGCACACTTGTTATTACCTTAATGATTTAAGACTAAAAGACCGAATAAAAATTGTCCGCACACACAATATCGAGCATGAATATTATAGCAATTTGGAATTGGTGGAGACCAACTATTTTAAGAAATACTTTTTCAAAGTGGAAGCTGAGAAATTGAAGAAATTTCAACAAAATTTATCTCATGCAAGTTATATTGCACCCATCTCTCCCTCAGATGTAACGTATCTCTCCAAGCGTTTTAAGAATGTTTTTCACCTTCCACCATTTCATGAGAATGAGCATATCAATCATTGTTCAGAAAAAGGTGAATTTATATTGTATCATGGAAACTTGGGTGTGGGTGAAAATGATGAAGCAGCAAAATATTTGGTAAGAGAAGTATTTTGTAATATAAAGAAACCTGTTATTATAGCTGGCAATAATCCATCCAAACAATTGGTGAATATGTTGGCAAGTTATAAGCATATAAAAATTATCAATAACTATAATACCGAACAAATTATCGACCTCATCAAACAAGCCCATATCAATGTGCTTCCCACATTCCAAGCTACTGGAATTAAATTGAAATTGATCAATGCATTATATAATAGTCGTTTCTGTATAGTCAATAACCCCATGGTTAAAAACACAGGACTGGAACCATTATGTTATATAGAGAATACGTCCCAAGGTATGGTGAAACGTATAGAAGAACTGTGGGATAAAAAATGGACTTTGGAAGATTCAATGTTGAGAGAAACTATTCTTAATGCTCAGTTTTCTAATTTGG
>JAYVCI010000035.1:0-26513 GCA_043750035.1 Chitinophagaceae bacterium | reverse complement strand
GAAATAAGTTATATAAATAATACCTATCAATTTGCAGTAGAAGTGCTGGACGGCAAACAAAAAATATTGTTGGCCGCCCTGTCCCCACATCCTGATTTGGGTGCTTTGAAGAAGTCCATAGAAAGCAACAGAAACTACGAAGCCAAAATAATTTTCGTGAATGAGCTATCAAAAATTACCGATCTAAAACAATATAATTTGGTGGTGATGCACCAATTGCCGGGCACTACCAACTCCGTACAAAATATATTGAACACCTTACGGCAAATGCAAATCCCAACTCTGTTTATCGGGGGTACGCAAAGCAATTGGCAAATATTATCATCATACTTATCTGGATTGAAAATTAACAGTTCGCCAGCAAACGAGAATGATGCCATACCTATTATAAACGGAAGTTTTAGTTTGTTCTCACTTAGCGAAAATTTAAAAAGCAAATTGGGAAATTTCCCCCCGCTCAAATCGCCCTTTGGTAATTATACAAATACAGGTTTTGATGTTTTGGTAAACCAACAAGTAGGTTATGTGAAAACCAACAATCCATTAATTGCATTGAGTAAAGGAAATACATGGCGTGTGGGCGTAATATGCGGAGAAGGCTTGTGGCGTTGGCGTTTGGCAGATTTTAGCCAAAACAAAAACTATGAAACTTTTGATGAGGTGATAAATAAAACCGTACAATATTTGGGTGTAAAAAGTGACCTCAGAAGATTTCGTTTGGTGAATTTTAAAACCTCGTATTTAGAAAATGAACCTGTGCAATTGGATGCAGAAGTATATAACCCCAGTTACGAACTGGACAATAAAAATGATGTAGAATTTGCCATCAATACCACCGATGGTAAACTATATAAATACACCTTTTCTAAAACGGCAAATGCCTATACATTAAATGCAGGTGTGCTTCAACCCGGAGTATATACTTATATGGCCAAAACAACTGTGGATGGCAAGCAAGAGACAATCAATGGAACATTTTCTATACTGCCCCTACAAAACGAATTGGGCGAAACAGTAGCCGACCACAACCTATTGGGCCAGCTAGCACAGAACACAGGTGGTGCGATGTTTTATCCCAAAGAACTCGATAAACTGGTAAAACAACTCAAAGCAAGCGAAGTAATAAAACCTATTATATATACCGAACGCGAAACCACTGATTTGATTAATTTAAAATGGTTGTTTGTTATCATACTTCTATTTATGTCAGTGGAGTGGCTGGTGAGGAAGATGAATGGGGCTGTGTAGTATTTTGTATTTTTTTTCGATAGTTATCGGGAAGCTATCGGGAGAGATTGGACTATTCTGAACTAAGTAATGGTATTAAATGGAGAAACCCCTCTTATTAATCCGCACCCTGTGGAAAAAACTACCCCTACCCAAACTATATACTACCCCTACCTTTGAACGCCCATGAATATACCGAGCAAACTAGTAGAAGAAGCCGTTAATGAATTGTCCAAGTTCCCTGGCATTGGGAAGAAATCTGCTTTGCGGATGGTGCTTCACCTGCTTAGGCACGATACAGAAACGAGTATAAAGCTGGGCAATGCCATTGTGAACATGCGGAAGCAAATTCTTTTCTGTACGCAATGTGGCAATGTTTCCGATAAAGATATATGTGGAATATGCAGCAGTGTAAACCGCGACCGCGATAAGATTTGTGTGGTGGAAGATTTGCGTGATATTATGGCTATTGAAAGTACGGGTCAGTTCACGGGATTATATCATGTACTGGGCGGTGTGCTTTCGCCTATTGAAGGCATTGGCCCCGCTGATTTGAATATAGATAAACTATTGGAGCGAATAAAAGTTGAAGAAACAAAAGAACTTATCATGGCCCTTAGCCCCACGGTAGAAGGCGATAGTACGATGTTCTATCTCACAAAAAAACTACAGGGCTCACCGGTTAAAATTACCACCATTTCCAGGGGGATAGCCATTGGTGGTTCATTAGAATATGCCGATGAAATTACTTTGGGCCGTTCTATACTGAATAGGATCGGATTGGAAGTATAAGTGAAAAGTGAAAAACGATCAGTGAAAAGTTATTGGGAAGAATAACGAACAAAGAATAACGTCCCGATAGCTATCGGGATTTGATTTTAGAAGTGCCGTTTAGTGGTTGGCAACAAGCATGACAAAACTGGCGTCAGCAATACTTCATAAATCAAAAATCGTTAATCCTTGTTCTTAAATAAACCCCTTCTCAACAAGAAAATATACATATCTGCAATGACGCGGTGGATTTAACTTCGAAAATCAAACAGGTGTCAGCCACATCGTAAATCGTAAATCGTACATCGTATGTCGTATATCGTATGTCGTACATCGTAAATTACCCCATCACCATCTTGGCAATATTATCAAATATCCCATAATTGCTCAGGTAGTCCACCCATATTTGTCTGTTATCTAATTGCATTTGTTTGAAATCGTCGGGATGTATCTGGTGGTGAAAATCTGCCAATATTTGAGGTGCAAATTTCATATCTTTTTCTTCAACCCATACCGTATGTTTTTTCCAATCTATTACATTGTCGAATGGCAAAATAGAATCAGTGTTTATAAATAATGGGATCCTGCCCATCATCATCGTTTCATAAAACCGGACTGAAAAATTGCCGCCACCTCTTATACAAACTATATAATCGGAATGCATGAGGTTGTTATAGTATTCACTTGTTGTTTTTTCCTGTTCTTCTATTGTTTTGGCTCCGGCCCTGTAAGCTGTCCGTTTAATAAAATTGGTTTCGACCAAATTCGAATTATCAAAATATGACAACGCTTTTGTTCTCCTAAACACAGGAGGATATAATACCTGCGGCTCCCAATGTTTCAAATGGGTATAGTACTTTATATTATTAAGTGCGATATTAAACAAATTCCAAGCATTGGTAATAGCACTTACTTGGGCTTGGCCACAAAAACCAATAACTGCCTTTTCTTTTTTTTCTCTAACCGTTATATCTTCGGTATTATATCTTTTTTTTAAATAATCATTCAAGAAAAAAGGACAAGCATATTGGTATTCTAATCTTCTACTCTGGTAGCCACTAGCCCTAAATATATATATATCATTAACAGTAGGCGTAACCCCGTAATCGTATGCCAGGTAACTCACTATTTTCTTGTTTTTCGATTTGCAATGATTGATAAAATCTTCTGCCAATTTGGTTTTATTATGGTCAACATAATAGTTCCAGGCCATGGGGAGCATAGCAAAATCTGCTTCATCAATATTGTCGGTATAGGTATATAAATTTACGAAAGGGCCATATTTTGCAAGCCTTTCCTCTGGTGATAGGGTATTAAAAAAATTAGCTTTTAATATATCAAAAACATATCCTTTAAATTCAGTATTGAAATGAGATTTGTCAATATATACAATTGGTTTTGTTGTGCCCATGGAGTATGCAAAATTACAACTTATCCACCGTTACCAAAAAATTTTTTTTGTTTATTTTGATTGGTGCATAAGGGCATATTATATTTATGTTTGTTCTATAAGATTATTCAACTATTTTAAGAGATGCTAAATCTATTCCAATTCATACCTCAAATTCGTCTCAAATATAGAAGGTACTTTTCAATTAATTATCATAGCATTCTCAAATATAGAACGTAACTTGCCGCCCAAAAAACGTAATCCTGCTTTTTACAAAATATGCGAACAAAAAATATAACCTTATTACTTTGTTTATTACTACTTACTGCATTTGCCAAAGGGCAGCTTTATGATAAAGGAGAACTACGTGGCAACATGTCCGATTCTTCAGCGGGTAAATATATTGAACATGCATCAATTATGTTGCTCCGCCCGGCCGATTCGGTACTGCTCAAATTTACCCGTTCCAATTCGCTTGGGGCATTTAGGTTCAAAAATTTGGATACCGGAAATTATTTGGTCGTTATCACCCATCCCACATTTGCCGATTATACAGAACTTGTAAAAGTAGAAGCGGGGGAAGTTTCAAAGGTGAGTACCTATATGATACAGAAGGCTGTAGCCCTTAAAGAGTTTATTTTTAAACAGAAAAAAGGAGCCATCGTATTTAAAGGCGATACTGTGGAATACACCGCAGATAGTTTTAAAACCAAAGAATTTGCAACGGTGGAAGACCTATTGAAAAAACTGCCCGGTATACAAGTGGACAAAAACGGACAGATTACCGCCCATGGTGAAAAGGTAGAAAAAGTATTGGTGGACGGAGAAGAATTTTTTAGCGACGACCCCACTGTTGCTACCAAAAACTTGCAAGCTGCCGCAATAGATAAAGTACAAGTATATGATAAAGAAAATGCCCAATCGCAGGCTACGGGAATATCGGATGGCAAAAAGGAAAAAGTGGTAAATTTAAAACTGAAAGACGAATATAAAAAAGGGATGTTCGGCAAAGTAAAAGCAGCAGGTGGATTGCCCAAATGGTATGAAAATGAAGCCATGATTAACGCTTTCAAAGCCAAGCGAAAACTATCGGGATATATAATACATTCCAATACAAACCGTAACAGCCTCGATTGGGATGAGCGGCAGTCATACGGAGGCAATGCAAATGTACAGTATGGCGACGATGGGAGTACTTATTATAGCAGCAGTTCAGGACAGGATATAAATAACAATAACCAAGGATTGCCCAGCAATTTATCCATGGGCGGACATTTTTCTAATAAATTTAAAGGCGACAAGCACCACCTGAGCGTTAACCTCACTTCAAATAGCCAAATACGCCGAGGTGTTGCATCTACTTCTACACGACAGCTTTTGGCTGACAGTAGTTTTTATAATACACAATCCGATTCCTTTGTTTCAACGGGTATAAAAAACAATTTTAATTTATCATACGTATTAAAATCAGATTCTTTTACCACACTTACTATTACTGGATTTGTTAGTACACTTGCGGTGAACAAAGTAGATTCATTCACTTCTGCCTCGTTGAATGAAGACCAGGCATTCGTTAACCAGAGCTTACGCAATACAAATAATGACCGCTACAGAACCAGCTATGGAGGAGGTGTAAATTACCAACGCAAATTTCGCAAAAAAGACAGACTATTATATATAGTGATGGATTTTAATGGTTCTGCTGAAACACAAACAGGGACTTTGCGTTCCCAAAATATATTGGGTAATAATAAAGATATTTTATTAATTGACCAAAAAAAGGACAATAATAAGTCGGCCGCAAATAGCAGCTTCACATCCAGTTTTACGGAACCACTTACCAAGTATTTAAATATACAGGCATCTTATAGCTATACCAACAATCAGAATAGCAATACCAATAATTCTTATAACTATGATAAAGCATCAGCATCCCACAACATAAAGGACCCACTGTTTAGCAACGATTTTAAGTTTGGTATTATTACCCAATCGCCTGGTTTAACATTCAAATACAAACGCAAAAAATGGTCAGTTGATGCGGGCGGAAATATACAGGCCAATAATTATACCCGTACCAATCGCACTATTGACTCAACAACGATTTATAATTTTACAAATTTCCAGCGTACCGCAGCATACTCATATAAGTTTTCGCAGTTCAATAGTTTAAGGCTTTCCTATAATGGCTATACCCAGCAACCCAGCATTACACAGATACAACCATTGCAAAACAATTTGGACCCATTTAATATACAAAAAGGTAATGAATACTTGAAGCCACAAGTAACTAACAGAATTGGCCTCGACTTGCACAGCTACAAAATGCTAAACGAGCGTAGTGCTTATCTTACTTTATCATACAACAGCACACACAATGCTTTTACCTCTTTCGATTCTATCAACGGGTATGGACAGCGTATTTCTCAAACAATAAATGTGGCGAAAGGTAATTATAGTTTTTGGGCTTGGATGTATTATGGTTTTAAAATTAAAAAGAGTGATATTAAACTTGGTTTAACAAGCAACCCCAGTGTTAATAATTATATAAACTATATAAACGGGGCTAAAAACCAAACACTTTCAACGTCTGTAGATATATCGCCAGAGATTAATTATGAAAAGGAAAATAAATATGAGTTCTCTTTCAATTTTAGTTTTGAATACAATACTTCCCGTTCCAGTTTAAATCCTGAACGCAAAACGCAATATTGGATACAGAGCCACAATATAGAACTTACCGTTTTCTTGCCACGCAAATGGGAACTCACTACCGATTTCTCAGCCAACATACGCCAAAAAACCAGCGACTTTACTACCAACAATAATATATATTTATGGAATATGAGCGTGGAGCGTAAAATGTTCAAAAAAGAGAACTGCAAAATATCTTTCACCGTGCGTGATATATTCAATCAGAATAATGGGTTCTCCCGCTCTGTTGGAAGCAACTATTTAACTGAGAGTCGTTATAATGTTATCAAACGCTATTGGTTGGTTTCATTTTTATGGAATTTTAACAGAACCGCCAAAGGGACTAATAATGGAGGAGGTGAAGATGCAAAATAAAATATATAAACTATTGCTAATAATTGGTATTTTTTGCTGTGCCTGGCACAGCAATGCCCAAAAGTTTATCAATGCCGCAAGGGTAGAGTACGAACGCAAAACCTATATAAAAAAGATAATGCAAGAAATGAGTGATGCCGATGATAACAATGCAGAATACATGGCAAGAATGCCCGACTATAGAACAGAATATTTCGATTTACTTTTTTCTGGAAATAAATCAGTATATAAAACAGGCAAAGAAAGTGACCAAAAGATATCTGAATGGATGAGTGCAGGTATAATATCTACAGTATATACCAATATGGACAGCAATTCTTATCATTCGCAAAAACAAGTATATGACAAAAACTATAATATAATAGATAGTTTGCCCCATATTGATTGGAAAATTACGGACGATACCAGAACAATAGCAGGCTTTACTTGCCGCAAAGCAACGGGCAGATTTTGTGATTCATTATTTATTGTGGCATTTTTTTCAGAAGAAATATTACTGTCGGGCGGTCCAGAAACTTTCAATGGATTGCCCGGTTTAATATTGGGCCTTGTAATACCCCGCATGCATGTAAGTTGGTATGCAATAAAAGTTGATTTCCCTGAAATAAAACCCGAACAGATCACACCACCAGCAACCAAGAAAGGAAAACATACCACCCTAAAAGCCATGTTAAAAGAACTGGGTGAAAACGTGAACGACTGGGGGAAATGGAAGAATAGTTTGATGTGGCAGGCCGCGATGTAGGGGAATGATGAGTGATGAATTATAAATTATGAATAGCTGACGCGTGATTTATACTTTTATACTTTATCTCCTATAAGTTTCTTCAGCCATTTCAACATGATAAACATAATAATGGTAGCGATACCCAAAAGTAAAAAATTCAATAAAAAAAAGTTCGCTTTATTATCATATACATCCCACAAACTGGCAAGCACGCCGCTAAGTTTATTTCCCAAACTGGTTGCTAAAAACCAACCACCCATCATCAAAGCGGTGAGACGCGGAGGCGAGATTTTTGAAACCAAGCTTAATCCCATCGGGCTTAAGAAAAGTTCACCCACGGTAATTACCCCATAGCACCCTATTAACCACCACGGACTTGCTTTTACGGCTCCGTTGCTACATATATATATTGCAGCCACCATCACTAAGGTACTAAAGGCTGATATTAATAAACCATAAGCTATTTTTGTAGGTGTCGAGGGTTCCCTGCCTCGTCGTTTGAGCATCATAAAAAAAGCGATGACCAATGGGGTAAGTATTACCACCCAAAAGGGATTTATACTTTGAAACAACTCTGTATTATATAGTTTTACCACTTCACCTTCTTGGGGTTTTTTATCAGCAGCTATATTTTTAAAATATATAGGATAACCAGGTTTTAGTACTTGTTTGTTATCTACTTTAATAGGTTTAAAATTATCATCAAATGCAGGTACATTTCTAAAAGAAAAAGTATCCTTTTCTGCCAAATACATTTTCTCGGCAGGGGCTGCAATAATTTCCGGCATTTCCCGGTCAGTATAATACTGTGCCCAAGTGGTAAGTGCGGTGCCATTCTGTTTAAACACGGCCCAAAACATTATACTCACAGCCATTATAGAAAGCAGGGCTAATAAAGGTTTGCGGTCCACCTCTCTAGCCCTCTTATATAAAGAAATATAAAACACCACAATTGGAATGGCCGCTAAAATAAATGCATCTGTACTGTCACTCCCAAATACATTTCCTGGTATAAACCATCCCACTAATCCAGCTATTATAGCGGGTAAAAATACTTTAGCTAAAATCGCATTTAGTGACATATCTTCTTTCTGTACAGCTTTCTTTACATCGGCATGTTTGAAGTATTTTAGGCCCCAGGTAAACACGATTAATCCTATAAACATACCTATCCCAGCCGATAAAAATGCTGCACCCCAACCATATTTGTTTCGCATAATTCAGCACAGAGATTACAAATACAGGCACCTATATTAATACCCATATAAAAAATATTAAAGCCTGAATCTTTTAATGATTTATATTTTTCTTCCGAATATAAATTCCCCAAAAGTGTTGAAATATTAGGTTTAAAAAAACCATTTCCTATAATAATCAGGATAAGCGAAGCATAGAAAGACCAATCGGTGTGAATCGCCAACCCCATATATCCCAAGCCCATTAAGGTACCACCAATATACACTGCTTTTATATATCCAATCTTTCTATCGGCCAGTAAACCTCCAATAAATGGGGTTAAAAAAACCAAAGCTATAAAAGTTCCATAAATATCCGCTGCTTGTTTCCGGTCGAATCCCATACCCCCTTTTTCTAAACTTTCCGTCATAAATAATTGGAATATCCCAATCATTAAATAGTAACCAAACCGCTCCCACATTTCTGTGAAAAATAAAAAAGGTAATGCTTTTGGATGCTTCATATAATTTTTTACAAGTACAAAAGAATGGGTTAATCTTTGAAAAACAATATTCGGTTTAAAAAATACTTGTCCCGTAAGTCCGTTTCTTGGTGTTTACGTTCTTGGTTTATCAAGTGGTATCTATTATTTTAGATGCATTTACCCTTGAGGATTCCTTGCGGTACGGGAACTAATATAAAAACATCGGGTCTTGCTTATAATTTGAATGATGAAAGTTTGGTTTTAGGTCATCGTGCCGGAAGCAGCAACCACACTGTTGCAGATGGATTTGTGAAGATAGAATATGATAGTGGGGAATTGATTATAGTGGAGAATTTTTGAAAAACTATTTGTAAGAGAGCATTAAAATTAATGCTTTTTTTAGATATTTTTTTTGCTTGTATTTTTATACTGTTTACATTAGAATATATGACCATTCGGAAAAAATTCGATCTTTTTGTCACACTCCTTCTAAAAAACTGAAAAACAAATTGATGCTTTTTTGTTTTTTATAGTTATGTTTGCCTTGTATTTAATTGTTTGCAGAAATAGGTCCCTAAATAAATACATTGTTGCAGATACTTCGGTGCACGACTCACAGGCATTAGAAGATTTCCTTAGAGCAGTCCAAAAGATAATAACTTTTACAATATTACATATACCTTCGCCTCATTTAATAACATTTTATGCAAAAATTATATACCAGCACTCTCATAGCCGAGTCTCCTGAAGCCCAACCATTGATGGGCGGAAACTCAGCATTTATTGATACCATAACGCAGGGTGCATGCACAACATTTACTCCATTTGGTAAGACTCGGTTGCAACGTAATAAAATTTTACAAGGTTTTACCATCGTTGCGTTGCTGTGTTTTGCTGCATGTTCAATGCACAAAAACACAAGCAGAAATAGTGGGCATGAAACTGAAACTGACCAACCCGATGCTATGATGCAATGGGAATATAACAGGGTGAAAAATCCTGTAACAGGTGAAGTTCATAACGAAAATTTAGTAACAGTTTATAGTCAGTTTTTACAAAAACAAAGAAATATATATACTGCGGTTTCAGGTTCAGCTATACAATGGACTGAACGCGGACCTAATAATATAGGTGGCAGAACACGGGCAATTATTTTCGATAAAAAAGATACGAGTTATAAAACTGTATTTGCTGCATCGGTTGGAGGTGGCTTGTTTAAATGTACTGATATAGATACCGCTACTCCAACATGGAATAAAGTGAATGATTTTTTCAGCAATATTGCAATTACATGTATTGCTCAAAATCCAACCCATCCTGATACTGTATATTTTGGCACAGGTGAAGGTTTCGGAAATGGCGATGCCCTGAAAGGGGCGGGTGTGTGGAGAAGCACCGATGGCGGTTCTTCATGGAATCAGCTCGCATCATCAATGAACGGAACAGTACCAAGTTATATAACAAGATTAGCAATAAATTCTTATGGAGTTATATATGCATCAACTTCTAACGGACTATTTAAGTCAGTGGATGGAAGTTCGTGGAATGCCGCAGTAACTACAGGTACAAGTCCTTCAGCAAGTAGCAACAGCGGTAAAGATGTGAAAATTGCAGCGAATAATGATGTATATTATTCGTGCAATTCACAGGTTTGGAAATATGCTTATTCCACTTCGGCATGGAGTAATGTTACACCCTCAGGAAGTTTTCAACGCATTGAAATCGCCACTGCAGCAAGCAATTCGAGTTATGTTTATTTATTATGTCAAGGGAGTTCTTCAGCTGTTACAGGATTTTTTTCTTCATCAAATGCAGCAGGAAGTTTTACTTCTCGAACTGTACCAAAAATATATGACCAGAATGCAACAGCAAGTACAGAGATATCACGCAATCAGGCATGGTATGATTTGTCAATTGCAGTTGACCCTAACACAGCAACAACTGTTTATGTAGGTGCAATAGATTATATAAAATCAACTGATGCAGGAGCAACGTATAAACAAATTTCTGCATGGTCGTTATATGCTATGCCTGGGGCTGCAAACCTTGGTACATCACAGGTTATGCACTCCGACCACCATGTGCTAACATTCAAACCGGGTAGCAGTTCTTATGCTTTATTTGGCTGCGATGGTGGTATATATAAATCTACCAACATGACCAATGTGTGGACTGCTGTGCCTAGTTATACAGCCATTAACACAAACTATAATGTTACACAATTTTACAGTTGTGCTATTGCAAATGTAGTTGGTTCAAATAATTTTCTGGCAGGGGCACAGGATAATGGTTCGCTGAAATTTACCGAAACAGGGGTGAACAGCGTTACTACTGTAAGTGGTGGTGACGGATGTTTTGTTTATATTGACCAAAACGACAGCAACAATCAAATTACATCGTATGTGTACAATAATTATTATGTATCAACTGATGCTTCAACTTTCAACACGTTATCAGGTTCAAACAGCACGGGTGATTTTGTAAATCCAGGAGATTTGGATGGAGTAAATGATATATTATATACAAAAGGGGGAAGTGGAATTCTTTCAAGATGGACAGATGTTTTTGGTTCGGTAAGCAGAACTAATTTAACTCTTACTGGTGTGTCAGGAATTTCACATATAAAAGTTTCACCCAATAATGCCAAAACTATATATATTGGAACAACGTCAGGTAAAGTATATAAAATTGCAAATGCAAATACTGCAACTTCGCCAATCACTCCAACATTATTAAACAGCTCGAGTTTTGGTGCAAGAATTTCATGCATTGAGATAAGAAAATGTGTTGCTGCAACTGATGATACCATTTTGGTTACGCAATCAAGTTACGGAGCAAGTAACAGTGTAATAATCACTACAAATAGTTTAGCCGCAACACCCACCTGGACCAACATTGACGACAATAATACCTTGCCCGATATTCCGGTGAACTGGTGTTTGTTTGCACCAACTTCTCTATCGAAAGAAGTACTGCTTGCAACCGATATGGGTATATATACCTGTGATGACGTTTATGCAGCCACTCCTGTGTGGGGGCAAAGCAATACGGGCTTTGCAAACGTGCGGGTTGACATGCTTAAATATAGAACATCAGATAGTTTAATAGCGGCTGCAACCCATGGCAGAGGCTTGTTCACTACAGATAAGTATCATAGACCCTCACCGGTTGCTGCTTTTTCTGTAAATAGTCAACAGGTATGTATAAATCAATCGGTGGATTTTACAGATAATAGTACCTCAAATCCAACTTCATGGTTCTGGACAATAACACCATCAAGCTATTCCTATGTTGGAGGCACAACAGCCAATTCCCAAAATCCAAAAGTACAATTTACTGCACAGGGTGTAAGTTACAGTTTAACTCTTACTGTAAGTAATCCTTATGGCACAGACAGCATAACCAAAACAAATTATATAATTACAAACGCTGCTATTACAAACGACACTATTGGCGGAACTCAAACCATTTGTGCAGGTGGCACGCCTTTAATGTTTAACGGTTCAATTCCTGCGGGCGGAACTGCTGTTTTTGTAGGGACTAAGATCAGCGAAGACTTTAATGGTGCCCTGGTACCCTCGGGCTGGAATTTGGTATTGAACCAAAGTTCGCTTTTGGGGGCTGACACTAGTATTAACAGCTATGGTAGATCCGGAACTTTAGGTGCAATTAGGGCAGAAAACTATAATACATCGGCAGGCAATAGAGCTGAATTAAATACGGATACTTTTTCTGCTACTATCACTCCTGAATTGTTACATTTTGATGTTGCCCACGCTGGTTATGATACAGGTTATACTGATTCGCTTATAATTTATACCTCAAACGGGTCTGTATTCAACAAGCTTATCGCATGGGCTTCTTCCCAATCATTAGACACAGTCAGTGGTATTACTACAGCGGTTCCTACAACAGCATTTTTTGTACCAACCGCTTCACAATGGATTACCAAGAATATTACCCTTCCGGTTGGAACTACCCAAGTGAAATTTGCATTTTATTCTGACTTTGGAAACCAGATTTATATTGATCGGGTTCGCATTGATAGTTTCGTCATACCAATAACTTTTTTATGGCAAAAAAGTACTGCCTCTTCAACTTTGGGATTCAACTCTGCAAGTGGTACTAATAATACAAAAAACTACACTTCGTCTTCATTGAGTCAAAATACATGGTTCAGACGTGTGGTAACTTCAGGAGCATGCACTTCCGACACATCCTCAGCCATTGCCATTACGGTAAATTCATTGCCATCTGCTAAGGTAGGCTCTACTGTAACCATTTGTTCGGGAGACACAATTGCTATCGGTGCAACTACAGTCAACGGAAGTACTTATTTGTGGACATCTTTACCTATTGGATTTTCTGATACTTTATCCCAGCCAAAAATACATCCAACAGTTACAACAACATATACATTAACTGAAACTATTAAAGCCACAGGTTGTTACAAATCTGACTCTGTAAGCATTACCGTAAAGCCTTTGCCATCTGCAACGGTGGGTTCTGCTAAAAGTATTTGCAATGGAGACTCTGTTTATATCGGAGCATCAAAAGCTAGCGGAAACACTTATTCATGGACATCATCACCAAGTGGGTTTTCTGATACTTTATCGCAGCCAAAAGTGCACCCAGCTTCAACAACAACTTACACATTAACTGAAACCGTTACAGCTACAGGTTGTTACAAATCTAATTCAGTAATTATTACTGTAAATCCAGTACCTTCTGCAAAGGTAGGTTCCAATAAAACTATTTGCAAGGGAGGAACTACTTCTATAGGTGCGACTGCGGTGAGTGGCAATACCTATTCCTGGACTTCGTCGCCAAGTGGGTTTACTTCTACTTCAAACAATCCTTCAGTAAGTCCAGCAACCACAACTATATATTATTTAACAGAAACTATAACAACCACAGGTTGCACCAAAATGGATTCGGTGACTGTATCTATAAATCCGCTTCCTTCAGCCAATGTGGGTTCCAATAAAACTATATGCAAGGGAGCAAATACCTCCATTGGCTCAAATACTGTAAACGGAAATTCCTATTCATGGACAAGTAAACCAAATGGATTTACTGACACCACATCTAATCCAACCGTCAATCCAATCATAACTACTATATATTATTTGACTGAGACTGTAAGAGCTACCACTTGCTCTAAAATAGATTCGGTGAATGTTACTGTGAATCAGAAAACTTCTGCGACATTAACGAAAAGTGCTTGCTACAATTATACTTTCAATGGACAAACTTTAACTACTTCAGGAGTGTATTACGACACACTTACAAATTCCGTTTCATGTGACAGTATCATTACATTAAATCTAATAATAAACCAAGCATCCGATGATAGTTTAAACGTTACCGTTTGCAACAGTTATATATTCAATGGTAATACATTGAGTAGTTCCGGAAAATACTATGATACCGTTGCGAATGCAAAAGGATGCGATAGTATAATCACGCTCAACCTTACAATCAATCAAAGTTCCGCAACCACTATTACAAAGACTGCTTGCAATAGCTATATGTTCTTTGGGAATACCTTTACCAATAGTGGGACTTACTTTGATACGTTGACAAATTCTGTGAGTTGTGATAGTATCGTTACCTTGAAGCTGTCTATAATCAAAAGCACGACAAATACTATAACTGCAACGGCTTGCAATAGCTATACATTCAAAGGTAATTCAATTACAACTAGCGGTGTTTATTATGATACACTTACAAATTCTGTTGGCTGTGATAGCACTGTTACCTTGAACTTAACAATAAACAATAGCACCACAAACACTATAACAACAACCGCTTGCAACAGTTATATGTTCTTTGGGAATACCATTACCAATAGTGGGACTTACTTTGATACGTTGAAAAATTCTGTGAATTGTGATAGTATCGTTACCTTGAAGCTGTCTGTAAACAAAAGCACGACAAATACTATAATTGCAACGGCTTGCAATAGCTATACATTCAAAGGTAATTCAATTACAATTAGCGGTGTTTATTATGATACACTTACAAATTCTGTTGGCTGTGATAGCACTGTTACCTTGAACTTAACAATAAACAACAGCACCACAAACACTATAACAACAACCGCTTGCAACAGTTATATATTCAATGGTAATACATTGAGTAGTTCCGGAATATACTATGATACTGTTGCGAATGCAAAAGGATGCGATAGTATAGTAACCTTAAATTTAACTGTAAACTCTTTACCAACTGTAACAGCTAACTCAACTGCTGCAACTGTATGTGCGGGTTCATCAGTAACCCTAACAGGAGGGGGAGCAATTTCCTATTCATGGTCTGGCGGTGTAACCGATGGGGTTAGCTTCTCTCCTTCATCAACGAGTAGCTATACCGTTATAGGAACCGACTCAAATAAATGTATAAACACTGCTATAATAAAAATTACTGTAAATCCATTGCCAAATTCAAAGTTCAATTTTTCACATGTCAATGTTTCTGCTAATGTCAACTTTATAGCTAATTTCAATGGTTTACCAGCATACCAATGGGATTTCGGAGATGGTTCGACAGACACAGGTAAAATAGCGTCGCATTTGTATAATGGTACAGGAACTTATATAGCTTGCCTTACTACAACTAATATATTTGGTTGTAAAGATTCAACTTGTCAAACTATTAATACAAACACAGAGATTTTAAATCCTGATTTTAACAACCCTATAAAAATATATCCTAATCCAACAAGTAGCAAATTAACTATTGAGTATAAAAGCTACATAAAACAAGATGTAATAATATATAATGCCTTAGGAGATGCAATTTATAAAGACTTATTGCCTCCCTCGCAAACACTATTCAATATTGATATGTCTTATTTTGCTAAAGGTATTTACTTTGTTAGATTGGGAAATCAGTTAGTGAAAGTGGTGAAAGATTAGTAAACTAAATATTATAATATTTTTCAACTCCTCCATTAGCAATGTATATATAAACAATTATTAAGAATCAAATTAAAATTTTTATATATTTAGAACTATTAGTTAATAACTATTATATATACTTCGAGTATTTGATGGTATGAACCGTAAGCATTGTAAAGTAAAAGGCGTTATTGTAGAGAATTCTTCACCAACATCCTGCCCCAACTACAGTTCATACATTTTTTATAATCGCAATAGGTGTTCTTTAAATGTAACAACGCTTGGGTATCTGATGCGTGGGATGCTTTAATACCATACTTCTGCCACAGGGTTATAATACTGTTTTTCTCTGGTTTTAATTGTACCAAAAAATCTAAAGCTCGGTCAATATATTGTTGCTCGTTTTTATACTTTCCATAAGCAAATAATATAGGAGCAACCGTATTTATGATTATAATATCTGCTGCCTGAGAGCCAAGATGGGTTTGAGAATTGTTTGCCGAGTCGCCAAATTTGAAATGGGTTTTCCAATATTCATTTGCCTCCACATCGAACAAAGTATATAATATTTTGATATTGCCTGTTTCTAATACTTTTGAAAACAAATGCGAAGATTTATATATTAAATCGGCAAATTGTGCAAGCCTAATACTGGGAAAATTACTTGGCCTTGTTCGCATAAACCGCCATTGGCTGGCATCCATGGGTTTTAACTGGTATTTGTTTTTTAGGTGTGCGAATTCCTTTTGCAAACTATTATAATATACATCTTCTATAATATTTTCTTCCAGCAAGCCCGCCATACCAAACACCAAACATTCTATTTGATGTTTATTGTTTTTATGCTTTCCCAAAATTGATAACGGCAGGTTGAAAGCAAGCTGCTCGAAAGGTTGCTTGTTTACATGGAAACCAAAATTGGAAGCAAGTGTTATATAAAAAACTTGTTCCCAGTGCGACTGTGTTTGTGCCAGTAAGGTAAAAATGCCCCGTGATTTATATTCCAGTCTTTCGCTTATAAGTCTTTCCAACCAAAGTGTTCGGTCCAAATCAGGAATTTTATATACCAGATCTTTGCACGGAATTGACTGCTCTTGTGCAATTAAATATTTATATTTTTCTATATACGATGGATTGATGCGTTTATATAGTTCCAATACTGGGATGGTGGTGTTATTGGCCGTTTGTATATCAATATCATGGTATAATACCACATGCAGAATTACATTGTTATAAGCAGTGTCTCGCTGATGTCCGTGTATTTTCCAGTCGCTGCTTTTGGTATGTATCTCCACATTGCCCGCCCATTTTATCCCATCAATCTCTATCATAGCTTCCGAGAAATCAGGCCCTGAGTTGCGGTTCAAATTTCCTGCTTTTATTATCTGTATAGGCTTGCCATCAATTGTTTCCAGGTTCTTTATATCAAACCACAAGTGCTGCCACACCGCCTGCACAAAATCTTCGTTGATTGTATTGTTGAACTTGCTCGCCATCTTTGTTAATGATGAATTATGAATGATAAATTATGAATAGGTATACAGATTTGCAAGCAAATCTGTACTTTGATAGCATTGCATCGCGACATTTATCATTTATCATTTATAATTTATAATTTTTTTATTCTTTTGTCTTTTGTCTATATACTTTTCGCTATAAAATAATATTCCGCATTCGTATTATATAATTTCAAAAACTCATCTTTGCTTAAATACACCTTTCCATCAATCCAATTTTGTAAAGTATATATTTTTAACTGTAATACATTTTCGAAAAAATCATAAAGGTCTTCGGGTTTTGTACCATAGAACTCACTAGCTCCCAACCCTGTTTCAAAAATAATATAGGGTTTATTTTTTTGTATCAATTTCACGGCCCCCTTTAATACATTGAACTCCCCTCCTTCCACATCAATTTTTATCAAATCTATCTTTTCGGTTTCTGGAATTATATCATCCAATTTTTCCAGTCTCACCTGCAAGGTTTCGATATCTGGATTTTCCACGGCATACTTCCGCTGCTTTATTCCGCTATAGGCTGGGGCGTTCCTTACATGGTTAAATGTGGTCTCGCCTTGGGTGTCGCTCAATGCACAGTTATATATATGGGCCTGGTCTTTATATTTTGATAGCAGGTTATTGTACAATATTGGGATGGGCTCAAAGCCATAATGTTTTTGATCGGGGGCTTGTTTCAAAATCAAATCCAAAATCTCACCTTTGTGGCAGCCCACATCTATACATACAGATTTTTTGTTAACCGTTCTTTGTATAATAATGCGGGTTAGCCTGTCGTATTTTAGGTTCTTGGTAAGGTCCAGCCTTAGCTGTATCAGCATTTCGCGGACGAGGTCTTTTAGGGTCATGATTTTTTTGGTGAAATATTTGTTACAAAACAAACTAAAAAACGTTAACCGATAACAATAAAAATTACTATTGCCCTTAAATTCGCACAAATTTATGACAACCTATAACACAGAAGTAGAAGCCGCAGAGGCTCTTAAAGATGCATATAACCGCATGCTTGCCGAAACCAAAAAGGTAATTATCGGCCAAGACGAAGTGATCACCGATGTGCTCAACTGCATATTCTGCAATGGCCACGTGCTATTGGTGGGTGTGCCCGGACTAGCAAAAACCTTGCTGGTAAAAACCATTTCGGAGGTGTTGGACTTATCATTCAATCGCATACAGTTCACACCCGATTTGATGCCCGGCGATATATCGGGTTCCGAAATTTTGGATGAAACCCGAAATTTTAAATTTATCCGCGGGCCTTTATTCGCCAATATTGTACTTGCCGACGAAATAAACCGTACACCGCCTAAAACCCAAGCTGCCCTGCTTGAAGCCATGCAGGAAAAAAGTGTGACCGTGGGTGGAAAGACACATAAACTGGAAGAACCATTTTTCGTTTTGGCAACACAAAATCCTATTGAACAAGAAGGCACTTACCCGCTGCCCGAAGCACAGCTTGACCGTTTTATGTTTAATGTGGTGATTGATTACCCCGCATTTGCCGATGAGGTAAAAGTGATAAAAAGCACCACGGGTTTCGACCAAGCCAAAGTGAACAAAATAATTGATGGCGAACAAATTAAATACTTCCAGCAATTAGTTCGGAAAGCTCCTATTGCCGATAATGTGGTGGAATATGCGGTGAAGTTGGTTTCGAAAACACGCCCCAATACTTCCATGGCCACTGAAGAAACAAACAAATATATATCTTATGGAGCAGGTCCGCGTGCAGGGCAGTTTTTAGTTTTGGCTGCCAAATGTCACGCCTTGTTCAATGGTAAATTTTCGCCTGATATAGAAAATGTGAAAGCTGTGGCCCGACCAATCCTCCGCCATCGGATTGTATGCAACTACAAAGCAGAAGCAGAAGGTGTGAGTGTAGAAAAGCTAATTGATAAATTATTATAATCTAGTTTTTAGATATGAATAGATTGTTATTGTTATATATAATAATTTTATCGGCACTGTGTTCAAATGCCCAAACCACAGCAACCACCGCTGATGGCAGCAAAGTAATATTATATAATAACGGTACTTGGAAATATGCAGATTCGGCAATAAACGCACCTATAGAAAAAGGAGGAGAACATTTCAAACCCTTTGGCACCAATTGTATTATTAAAGGACAGGATATAAAATATGTGGTGGTATATGACAGTTCGCTTTGGACCTTGCACGATACACCCATTAACAAACAGTCTGACTTTAGCATGTCGCTCAAAAATTCAGAAACATCCTTGGCCCTGCTTATTCCCGAAAAATCCACAACAACATTGGCCAGTCTTAGAGACATAGCCCTTACAAACGCCCGTAAAAGCAGCAAGAATGTTATTATCATAAAACAAGAATACCGCAAGGTAAATAAAAAAGATATATTATACTTAGAGTTTACTACCGAGGTGCAGGGATTTACATTTTTATTTATGGCATACTACTATGCTGGCCCCACCAGTTGTATCCAATTTGTAACCTATACCGAAATTAGCCAAGCCGAAAAAGAACGCACAAAAATGATTGATTTGCTAAATGGATTAATACTGCCGTAGCTATGCTGCGTATATTGTGGTGGGGACACCAACCATGGGCAAATAGTTTTGTTTGTCAGTCTGTCCGCCGCGGCGGATATCGAAGACAGGCAAACAAAACTACTCCTCCGTGTCGCTCTTCGATAAACTCAGAGTGACAATAAAATATAAAATGAAAAATATAAAATGTACAATATATTAAAGCCATTACTCGAAGCCGAAATTAAAAATATTAAAGAGGCTGGATTGTTCAAGGAAGAACGTGTAATTATTACCCCGCAAGCAGCAGATATAAAAATTGCCGGGGGCAAAGAAGTGATTAACTTTTGTGCCAATAATTATTTAGGGTTGAGCAGCCATCTGCGTGTGATAGCCGCCGCTCACAAAGCTATAGACTCACACGGGTTTGGGATGAGCAGTGTGCGTTTTATTTGCGGCACACAGGATATCCATAAAGAACTGGAACGGAAAATTTCCGACTTTTTGGGCACTGAAGATACTATATTGTATGCGGCTGCTTTCGATGCAAATGGAGGTGTGTTTGAACCGCTTTTTAATGACGAAGATGCTATCATATCCGACGAACTAAATCATGCCTCTATAATAGATGGCGTTAGGCTTTGCAAAGCACAACGCTATCGCTATTTAAATAATGATATGGCCGACTTGGAAGCAAAACTGAAGGAAACCCAACACCTGCGTAACCGTATCATAGTTACCGATGGTGTGTTCTCGATGGATGGAACGATTGCACAACTTGACAAAATAAATGAGCTTGCCCATAAATATAAAGCTTTAATAATGGTTGACGAATGCCATGCCACAGGCTTTATTGGCAAAACAGGCCGTGGCACAATTGAGCATTGTAATGTAATGGGACAAATAGATATTATAACGGGTACTTTGGGCAAAGCATTGGGCGGAGCCTCTGGTGGTTTCACTTCGGGGCGAAAAGAAATAATCGAATTGTTGCGTCAACGTTCGCGTCCATATTTGTTCTCTAATACACTTGCCCCAAGTATTGTGGGTGCATCTATCGCTGTGCTCGACATGCTTAGCGAAACAACCGAGCTGCGTGACAAGCTGGAAATAAACACCAGATACTTCCGCAGCAAAATGACCGAAGCAGGATTTGATATAAAACCGGGTGTGCATCCCATCGTTCCCATTATGTTATACGATGCCAAATTAAGCCAAGACTTTGCCAGCAAACTACTCGATGAAGGAATATATGTTATAGGTTTTTATTTCCCTGTAGTGGCCAAAGGCAAAGCCCGCATCCGCACCCAAATATCTGCAGGGCACGAGATGCACCATCTGGATAAAGCTATAGCTGCTTTTACCAAAGTGGGTAAAGAATTGGGGGTGTTGAAATAGTATTATATATATCTTTCCTCTTGGTTATTGAAAACACCCTGCCTGTCGGAAAATTTTGTTATTCTTTGCCAATTCTCCGGGGCGAATCGGCCCTCTGGTACTTGTAAAATACATAGCTCATTTTTGCTATCATAGTCCCTGTAGTGCAATGCTGTTAAGTTAAGATTATCTATTGCCCCGACTTTTAAGGGGATAAAAGGGAGCAAGAGCTAGGCTTTAGCCACATAATTCTCTTTGTTGTCGCAGTCCCGAGACTTCGGGAGGAAAAGACTATCTTTTCAACTAATATTGCACCCACCATGCAATACAGAAAACTAGGAAAAACAGGAATACAAATCAGTGCACTATCATTCGGTAGCTGGCTCACGTTTGGCAAACAAATAGAGAATGGCATCGCCGAGAAACTCATGCACAAAGCCTACGACAGTGGCATCAACTTTTTCGATAATGCGGAAATATATAGCCGCGGACAAAGCGAACTGGTAATGGGCGAAATACTGCGGAAAGCCAATTGGGTTCGAAGCAGTTATATGGTGAGCAGCAAAGTGTTTTTTGGTTACGAGGATAGCAAGCCCAACCAAACCGGACTTAGCCGCAAGCATATTATGGAAGGTTGCCACGCCGCACTCAAACGCCTGCAGGTTGATTATATAGATTTATATTTTTGCCACCGGCCCGATAAGCAAACACCCATTGCCGAAACCGTGTGGGCCATGAACACCCTCATACAACAAGGCAAAATATTATACTGGGGAACCAGCGAGTGGAGTACCCAGGAAATATTGCAAGCACACCTCGAAGCTGCCCGCCACCACCTTATTGGCCCCGTAATGGAGCAGCCACAATATAATATGTTCGAACGCGAAAAAATGGAGAAAGATTTCCTGCACCTATTCAATTACGAAGGCCTCGGCACCACCATCTGGAGCCCACTCGGCAGCGGATTATTAACCGGAAAGTATAATGTTGCCGAACCCACCGATACCCGCCTGCAGATAGAAGGCATGGAGTGGCTCAAGGAACGCATGTTCCAACCCGGCCGTATCGAGAAAGTAAAACAACTGGTAACCATTGCCCAGGAACTTTCTATATCATTGCCCGTATTGGCCCTAGCCTGGGTACTCAAAAACGAACACGTCTCCACCGCCATCCTCGGTGCCAGCAAAGTAAGCCAGCTCGATGAGAATTTAAAAGCACTGGATGCTGTTGCGTTGTTTACACCTGAGGTGAATGAGCGGATAGATGTGATATTGGGGAATAAGCCGGTGCAAGCACTATATTAAATAACAAAACCGTCATTGCGAGGAGCATGTGCGAAAGCCTGTGTGCAAGGGCGACGAAGCAATCTCAATTGGAGTGTGTGCTCGAATTTAGTTTTTATTACTCAGCACCTTTTTGTTTTTATGAAAAGTACTAACTCTTCCATTGGGTTCAATATGAAAAGTATAATAATCTCCTTGAAAGTAAATGCTTTTTTCTCCATAGCAACTATATTGTTTGCCTGGGTAATCATTGAAATACTGTTGTATCTCTTCATCTGACTTCTCAATTACTTTCTCCATAACAGAAAACACATCTTCCTCATTCCACTGAAAGTTATCTTTATTTTCAAATTGTTGATTTACTTGCATTTCTTTTACATGTCTTAGATAAATATGTAGATAGCTATGTATATCAAGATATATTGGTACTTTACTGATAACATTCAATCTGTGTTCTTTAAAATGAATTACTTTAGAAAACATTTTAAATGCTTGGTTGATATTGGTTGTTGCTAGCTTTTTAAAACTACTACCTATTTCCTCTAAATACTTATTTAATATTTCAATTCTTGCTGTGATCTTCTTGTCAACCAATTTAGCATATATTTCTTTTTCTTCGTCACTAATTTCTTCTCTAATATATTTTATGAGTAAAAGTTCTATTTCAACATCTTCTTTTAATAGACCTTCTTTTTCTGTCATTTCAACTAATTCATCAGCTGTTAATTCATCGTATTCATAATAATATTTACCCGCTAAATAGAAATTTCTTTCCTCGGGACATAAGCCTATATTTTCTTTAACTAATTTTCTTTTAAATCCATACATCCAATCATAGTCTTGACCTTTGGGCATTGTGTTCAACTTGATCTCCATCTTATCAATTGAGCGAGTTTCTTTTGAATGGAATGAGTTTTTAGTTGGGAATAGGTAGTTTAATATATCAATAATGTCTTCACAGTTGACGCCTGTATTTCTTAGTTTCTCTATTTTATCAATTGATAAGTCTAAGCCTAGGTATTCAGCTTTTAAAAATCCTCCTCCAATATATGGTTTGATTTTTATTTTCTCATCTAGTTGTTGTCTTTCCTTTTGAGTGTATATAAAAACTACTGATATAAAACTACCATATTCTTTAAATGAGTCAGTGCCATATTTAAATGTTAATCCTGCTACTTTGTCTTCTTTGCCAACTAATAGATATATATCTTCTGGTGTATATTCCATTTTGTATGTTTGCTATTAAAAATTTCAAACTTAGATGTGCAGATATTAAGAACAACCATAATTTACTTGTTATTTCCGAATAAAACATACGGCCTTAAAGATTTATAATCGAGGTTTTTGAATTGCTTAGCAAATTCTATACTATACATTAAGTCATTCCATTCATCTTCTGCATTGCTTCTGGCAAATTCACCAGAGTTTTCGATATCTCTAATTGTAGAAGTTAAAGTTATAAAATAATTCTCCTCAAAATATAATACGCAGCAATGATCTGCTAAATCTTCTTGAACAAGAATTTGTCCTTCTTTGGGTGTGGGAAACAAAGATTTCATAAATGCTTTTGCTAGCATGGCTAATTGTCCACCATCTAGTTTTCTAGATCTCCATATCTCTGTACTTGTCTCAGAATCTTCTTGCTCAATTTTATTTGTATCGCTAGAATAGTAAGTTATTTCTCTTTCTTCTATACTAATAATTATACCTTCCTTATCCAAAGTTTCCATATATATCCAATTTTCTTTATAATCGTATTTATACTGATATTTTCTATTTAAAATAATTGAGCCTTCCTTATTGTATTCAATTCTTTCAATCTCATCGCCAGAGCTATTAATAATGCTATGTTCGGTAAAAAGCAATTCATTTGTTTCACCATCATAAATGCTCATTTCAATTACATTCCCCCATTTGTCATTAATAAATGTTCTTAAGAGTTTAGGGGTAGGGCTAAAGATAAAGTTTAATTCTCCATCACCATCATTTTTATTTAGTTCCGATATAGCAAACCCATTTTCATCATATTCATATATTTCTCGAGCCCCAGTATCGGGATTTAGAGCTTCAAGAATATTCCCATCATCATCATATTTGTATTTTTTTTCAATATAGTCATCAAAATATTTTTTTTCAATTCTTCCAAAAGCATCTAGTTCATATTTACTAGAACTTGTTTTTAAATCTTTTGAATCATAAGTGGTATACCCAATTTTGTAACCTAAATGATTAAATCTTTCTATTGTATAATAAGATAGTTCACCACTGTGATTATAATAAGTTGATAAAGTTTTGATACCGTCTTCATTATATTCTCTTACGATATAATCACGAAGTTTTCTTTCAGATTCTTTAACGTCATATTTTTTACTCGTTGAAACTTTGACATCTTTTCTTAAATAATCAAGAGCCGAGTCTAGTTTAATGCCAAAATTTTTCATTCAATTTATTAATTAACCCCACAAAATAAAGCAAATTGTCCAATATTATTTCAACAAACTATAAATAAATTAATAGGTATAGGCGTTTAGTCATCCCTCTGAAACCCTTTATATTAAACGAATCGGTGAATTTAGTACCATTTTTTTTATAAGCAAGTCGAACATTGACCCCATGTGGTTGCGTCTATTGTACCTGTAATGGTACTCATTAAGATACCCTTGTATATGTTCTTTACTGCAATGGTGGTGGATACCCCTGAGCCCCCGCTCCCGCCAAGTCTTCCATAGAATGACATGGTAGAACAATGAACCGTAGTGTTCGCCGCATCGAATCGACACGGTCCGCTGCGGCGGATGGAGCAAGTTTCTTAAAGTTGTGCCCATCATTATACTAATCTATAGCATCACGTTACTGGTTGGTGATGGTTCGACTCCGCTCACCACACCAATCCTTGCAAAATTATAGTCCGTGAAATCTGTGTAATCCGCCTAATCCGTGATTCAGACAATACGGCGTCAGCAACTCTCACAACCCACAACTGGCAACTCACAATCTTTTCCGGGGTCACATTAAAAAGTTGGGGAGTAATCATTACTTTAATTACTTTTGGAGTAAAAAGTAATTAAAGTGGAAACAATAAAATTAGAATTATTACCATCCTTATTTCCAGAAGAGCTGACACAGTATTTTGATATAACAGGATTCACCCGTCTATGTTTAATTTCCAATAAATCGGAATATTATGTTATAGATTTTGTAGAGAAGAATGAACTGCCCAATGGTTTTAGTCAAGAAGAATATGAGACCAAGGATTTTATGGAGCCCGCCCTGGTACAGGATTTTCCGATCAGGGGAAGAGGTGTGTTCTTAAGAATTAAGAAACGCCGGTGGCGTCACAAAAAGAACAAAGAGACTATCACAAGAGAGTTTTCTTTTACAGCCGGTGGTTCGAAGTTTACTTCAGAATTATCGGATTTTTTAAAAGGTGCAAGTGGATACGCGGCCCGATACCATGACGAATATAGCCAGTTATTATGGGATTGATGCACAGAAGCTCCGCAAGCACTATAAGCATGAAGTTAGTGGCTTTAATGAATGGGACCAGGCAGAACACGCAGGGGATTATATTCTCTTCCCTGAAAATATAACACAACACTTAAGCATTGACGAGGTTAGTTTATCTAAGGGTGAACTATATACCATTGTGACCAATAAAAATACCGGTGTAAAGAATAAGAAAACAGTAGTCGCTATAATTAACGGGACAGAAGCAAAGACGATCCACTCAGTATTAAGTAAAATTTCTGCAGAGCAACGCAGCAGGGTAACAGAAGTGAGCATGGACATGGCAAGGAACATGGGGCTTGCCATTGAAAAGAGCTTCCCTAACTGCAAAAAAGTAATCGACCGTTTTCATGTAGTCAGATTGGTTATGGATGCCATGCAGCATATAAGGGTAAAGCTGCGATGGGAAGCTATAGATGATGAAAACGCTGCAATAAAGCAGGCCAGGGGAAAGGGCAAAAAATACTACCCCGAGATTCTGGAAAGTCGAGTAGGCAAGGGCATTTCAGCCCAAGCCTCTCACAGAACCGTACGTGAAGCTCTCACTTCATACGGCTCATGTCATGCAATTAACTGTGT
>JAYVCI010000034.1:0-26114 GCA_043750035.1 Chitinophagaceae bacterium | reverse complement strand
ATAGCGAACGCAGTATGTTCAACTATAATACTTCCCCCGATTCTTTATTGTTTAATTCCTTCAATTACGACCAATATGGGGCTGGCATCAACAACAATGACACCCTTAAATCGGAGTTTGGTGTTAACTATTTCATGCGTAAAGATAAAACACCTTCAAAAGGCAAATTTATTGACCTCAATGCATCGCACAATATTGATGCAACCTATAAGGCAAGCGGCAAAGCAGGCAGGTTGGACCTTAATATAAACTTTCGCCGATTTATAAATGATACCGCTGCAAATAATAAATTAGAAGACAATACTTTGTTCCGTGGCGAATATCAGGTGGCATTGTTCAAACGAACTTTAAATATCAATTCATTTTTGCAAACAGGAAATGGACGTGAGTTGAAGAAACAATTCACCTACCAGGAAGTGCAGACTGGAAATGGTATATACCAGTGGAATGATTATAATGAAGACAGCATACAACAGCTCAACGAATTTGAAGTGGCAGTATATAAAGACAGGGCAAGGTTTATCAAAATATTTTTGCCCACCAATGAATATGTAAAAACCAATATCACCCGCATTAACCAAACTATTACCTGGGAACCTTATAAGCTGTGGGAAAAGAAAAAAGGAGTGCTCAAGTTTCTATCATACTTTAGCAATACCACCAATGTAAGGGTGGAACAAAAATACCAATCAGGCAAACTCACTATAAAAAATCCGTTCAGCAGTATTATATCCGACACAGGTTTAATTACACTTAGCGGAATACTTCGGCATGTATGGTTTATCAATAAATACAATAACGATTGGGGTGCTGAATTTGGTTATATACAAAACGGCCAAAAACAATTGCTCACCACAGGAGTAGAAGCCAAGCAAAAGAAAGAACAATATATAAACCTGCGTAAAAGTATGGGCAAAAGCTGGCAAACCACTATCAATATATTATATGGCGACAAAGCCCTGAACACCCAATTATTTGAAGGGCGTAACTACCACTTCTATTATACCGATCTGCAACCCGCAATGCAATGGCAGCCCTCGCAGGATATGCGTTTAAAAATGTACTATCATAACTACAATGCCAAAAATACATATAATAACGATACCACAAAAACCCTCACCAATGAAATTACCACAGAGTTTAAATACCTATATAAAAACAACGGAAGCCTGCAAGTAAAGTTCAGTTATAACAATATCAAATTTAACGGCGATGCCAATTCCCCCATCGGTTTCGAAATGCTCAACGGCCTCCTCAACGGCAACAACATCATCTGGGGCCTAGCCTGGGAACACCGCCTCGCCAAAAATACACAATTGAGCATTGTATATGATGGCCGCAAAAGTGAGCAAAGCAAAGCCGTGCATATTGCTAGGGTAGAAGCGAGGTATATATTTTAGTAATGTAATGCCGACCTAGTAACTGTTTGGGCCACATGCCAAAAATAATTTATTGGCCCAATACAGATACAGTTTCGGTATTAAAACTCACTTGTTGTTAAAAATATTCCATACATTTGCCAACAATCCTCTAAAGTACTTAAACAAAAAAAATATGTTAGCGAAACTCCTATGCAAACACAAAATCGTACTAAATTGCTACAAACCAATCACTAAGGCATATTTGCAGCCTTCGCACAAGGCAGAAATAAACGAAACCAGTTTTGTTTATTGAAATGTTATAGCCAATGGTAGGACGACCGTTCACAAGACGACCGACCGACCAAAATTTAAACATAAAACCTAAGACAAACCATTTTGACAAGTGACCAAAAACATAACGAACATATTGTAACGGGACAGCAGGTAAGCCGACACTCAAGCCGACCCGATGTTTAACCGATTAAAGAATGAAAAATCGTATCTTAACCGACTAAAAATTGTATTGAATTAAGTAATGGCAAATCAAAACCCAGAGCAAATAGCAAGAGATAACATTGACAAGCAGTTGACGGCTTGCGGCTGGGTTATTCAGAGCATCAAACAAGTAAATCTTAATGCTGGAATTGGTGTTGCTGTTAAAGAATATTTGACTGATGTTGGTCCTGCGGACTATGTTTTATTCGTTGAAGGCAAACCTTGCGGAGTAATTGAAGCCAAGCGTGAAGAAGAAGGACATCGAATGAATGTTCACGAAGGACAAGGAGAAGAATATGCAAACGCTAAACTCAAACATCTTAAAAATGAACCTTTGCCTTTTGTGTATATCAGCACAGGAGAAGTAACAAGATTCACGGACTTTACAGACCCAAAACCGAGAGCAAGAGAAGTATTCAGTTTTCATCGCCCCGAAACATTAAGAGATTGGGTGAAACGAGACAAATCACTTCGTAAAAGATTATTCGACCTGCCTTCTTTACAAACCGAAGGTTTGCGTGATTGCCAAATCAACGCCATAACCAAATTAGAAACTTCCTTTAAAGAAAACCGACCAAGAGCCTTGATACAAATGGCAACAGGTTCAGGAAAAACATTTACAGCCATTACCGCAATTTACCGTTTGCTGAAATATGCGAAAGCAAAAAGAGTTTTGTTTTTAGTTGACACCAAAAATTTGGGAGAACAAGCGGAGCAAGAATTTATGTCATTCGTTCCGAATGATGATAACAGAAAATTTACTGAATTATACAGCGTTCAACGACTGAAATCAAGTTATATCGCAACAGACAGTCAGGTTTGTATTAGCACCATTCAACGGTTATATTCTATTTTAAAAGGAACTGAACTTGAAGAAAGTGCAGAAGAAGAAAATCCGAACGAACGAAAATATCAACCTAAAGAAATTCCACCAATTGAATACGATGGAAAAATGCCGATTGAGTTTTTTGATTTCATCGTAATTGACGAATGCCACCGAAGCATTTACAATCTTTGGAAACAAGTATTGGAATATTACGATGCTTTTGAAATTGGATTAACCGCTACCCCCGACAAAAGAACCATTGGTTACTTCGACCAAAATTTAGTAAGTGAATATTCTCACGAAATGGCGGTTGCCGATGGTGTGAATGTAGGTTACGAAGTATTTATCATTGATACCAAAGTAACCCAACAAGGTGCTACACTTTGGAAAGGCGAATACATTGAACACCGTGAACGCCTGAGCAGAAAGAAACGAATGGAATTGCAAGATGAAGATGAAAATTATTCTAAACAGCAATTGGATAAAGATGTCGTAAATCCTAATCAGATAAGAACTATCATCCGTACATTCAAAGAACATTTGCCAAGTATTTTTAAAGAACGTTACGATAAAAACGGAAATTTTGAAGTTCCTAAAACTTTAATCTTTGCTAAAACTGACAGCCACGCCAATGATATTATAGACATTGTAAGAGAAGAATTTGCCGAAGAAAATAAGTTCTGCAAAAAAATAACTTACAAAACTGACGAAGATCCAAAATCAGTTTTATCGCAATTTAGAAATGACTATCACCCACGAATTGCAGTAACCGTAGATATGGTTGCTACTGGCACTGACATTAAGCCGCTTGAATGTTTGCTTTTTATGAGAGATGTTAAAAGCATCAATTATTTTGAGCAAATGAAAGGCAGAGGCACACGGACTATTGATTTAGATAGTTTGCGAAAAGTTACGCCAACAGCAAAGTTCACTAAAGACCATTTTGTAATTGTAGATGCCATTGGTGTGACCAAGAGTTTAAAGACAGACAGCCGACCATTGGAGAAAAAGCCAGGCGTTCCGCTAAAAGATTTATTACAAGCCGTTGCAGTTGGAGCAAGAGAAGAAGAATTATTTACTTCATTAGCCAACCGATTGACCCGTTTAGATAAACAAATTACTGAAAAAGAAAAAAAGCAATTTGCCGAAAAAGCTAACGGCAAAAGCGTTTCACAGGTGGTGAAAGAATTATTGAATGCTTTTAATCCTGATGTATTGGAAGATATTGAAAGCAAAGTAAGAACCGAAATGGCAGGTGCAGCACCTGTAGAAATTGATGCAGCTATAAAAGCTAAAACTGAAACATTACAGAACGAGGCTGCCAAAGTATTTACTGGAGAACTAAACGAATACATCGAAAATGTTCGCAAGGCTCACGAACAAAAAATTGACCTGGCTAATCCTGATGAAGTAATTCACGTTGGTTGGGACAAAGACAATTCAAACAAAGCCAAAGAACTAATTGCCAATTTTTCGGAATGGATGCAATTGCATAAAGATGAATTAATGGCTTTGCAGATTTTTTACAACCAACCATTTCGCAGACGGGAATTGACTTACACAATGATTAAAGAAGTGTTGGAGAAACTTCAAAACGATAAACCCACACTTGCTCCAATGAATGTATGGCGGGCTTACGAGGCATTGGAACAATGCAACGGCTCACCAAGAAATGAGCTAACAGCAATTGTTTCTCTCATTCGTAAAATAAGCGGATTGGATACAACACTTACCGCTTATGATAAAATAGTGGACAAAAATTTTCAGGACTGGGTGTTTAAAAAACAAGCTGGTTCAACAAAGTTTAATGAAGAACAAATGCAATGGCTTAGAATGATTAAAGATTATGTTGTAAACAGCTTTCATATTGACAAAGATGATTTTGACTTAAACCCTTTTAATGCACAAGGCGGATTAGGCAAAATGTGGCAATTGTTTGGAGTTAAGACAGAAGAAATTATTAACGAATTAAATGAAGCATTGGCTGCATAAAAATCAAGGAAATGGCAAACACCTATCATCAAGTTTATATTCAGGCAGTATTTGCAGTAAAATATAGAGAAGCTGTAATTGACAAAAGTTGGCGACCTACTCTACTTGGAGTAATTGGCAATCTGATAAACGAAACCGGCTGTAAAACCATTATTGTTAATGGTGTTGAAGACCATATACATTGTTTTTTAGGATTAAAGCCGGTTGTTTCTATCTCAGAATTGATGAAAACTGTAAAAGCAAAATCATCAAAGTATGTGAATGACCACCAATTAACAAAGCATAGATTTGAGTGGCAGGAAGGATATGGTGTATTTTCATACAGCCAATCACATATTGATAATGTATATCAATACATTGCCAATCAAGAGGAACATCATAAAAAGCAAACATTTAGAAAAGAATATTTGGAGTTTTTAGAAAAATTTAAAGTGCCTTATGATGAACAATATATTTTTGAGGAATTGGTGTGATATAGGTCGAGCCTATGGCTCTAAGGTTGATTTTGTTCCTTTAATGCTGGAATGAATTCCAGCCCAACAAAATAAGTCGAGCCGATGGCTCTATAAAAAAACAGCAAGTCCCATAGGGACAAAAAGATGTTGAAACAACGGAATTTATTCCGTTGGAGAGAAGTAGAAATAAGAAAATAAGAAGTTCCGCAGGAACGATACATATTGTAACAACTGACTTTAGTCCGTTGGATAAAAGTAAGAAATGAAGAGCCAGACCCATGGGGTCGATTAATTTTGTAACAACTGACTTTAGTCAGTTGAGCAGATGTAAAAACAATAAAATAAAGTTCCATAGGAACGACACATATAATAATGAATGAGATAAAAAATATACCAAAGCATTGGGAACTTAAAAAACTTGGAGAAGTTTGCTTTACAACTAGCGGTGGAACACCCAATAGAGGCAATAGCAAATTTTATCAAGGTAATATACCTTGGGTAAAATCGGGCGAATTAGACAGAGGATTAATTCTTGATACCGAAGAAAAGATTTCAGAAGAAGCAATTAAAAATTCAAGTGCAAAAGTATTTCCTAAGGGAACATTACTCATAGCCTTGTATGGTGCAACAATAGGTAAACTTGCTTTTTTGGGAGTAGATGCCGCAACAAATCAAGCTGTTTGCGGAATTTATAAAAATGAAAATATCGATTCAAATTATCTATTCAACTTTCTATTCTATAAAAAGCCGAGTTTAGTAAAACAGGGAATTGGTGGAGCACAGCCGAATATAAGCCAAGGTATCTTAAAAAATTTAGATGTGCCAATTCCACCAATCGGAGAACAACAAGCCATAGTAGCCAAAATAGAAGAACTACTTAGCGAATTAGATAATGGTAAACAACAACTACTCACCGCCCAACAGCAATTAAAAGTGTACAGGCAAAGTTTGCTAAAATGGGCGTTTGAAGGAAAACTCACAAATAAGAAAGTAAAAGATGGTGAATTGCCAAAGGGATGGAGAAATGTTAGTGTTGGGGATGTGTGTAAATGTATAGTTCCAAATAGAGACAAGCCCAAAACATTTTCAGGAAATATTAAATGGGTAACAACCCCGAATCTTTCTGAAACAACTATTCGACTTAGATATGAGGAAATTAGTTTAGGATTGTCAGAAATTGAAACTAAAGAATATAATGCAAGAGTAATTCCTATTGGCGGTGTAATTATGACCTGCGTTGGAACATTTGGATTGAGTGCTATTGTTGAAAGACCAATTGTTATTAATCAACAACTTCACGCATTTATTTCTAATGAACAAGTAAATGCAAAATATTTAGCCTATTGTATACAAAATAGTAAACATTACTTTGAAAAGACTTCCACTTCAACTACAATCCAATACTTGAATAAAAGCAATTGCAATTCTATGCCCTTGCCATTACCTTCAGTAAAAGAACAACAACTCATCGTAGATGAATTAGAAAGCAAACTCACAGTATGCGATAAAATAGATGAAACCATTAGCCAAAGTTTGCAACAGGCTGAAACATTAAGGCAGAGTATTTTGAAGAAGGCGTTTGAAGGGAGGTTAATCAATTACGAATTAAAAATTACGAATTACGATAAATCAATTACGAATTAAAAATTACGAAAATGAAAAGTGATAATGTTGTTCAGAAAAAATCATTTGCATTTGCAATTCGGATTGTGAATGTTTATAAATATCTTATTGCTGAGAAGAAGGAATTTGTTTTGTCAAAGCAACTTTTACGTTCAGGCACTTCTATTGGAGCAAATATTGAAGAATCAATCGGAGGTCAATCAGACAAAGATTTTATTTCAAAAATAAGTATCTCCTACAAAGAAGCCAGAGAAACGATGTACTGGCTTAAACTCCTTCAAGCAACTGATTACTTATCAGAACAGGAAGCCATTAGCCTTCTAAATGATGCAGAAGAAATTTGTAAAATTTTAGGTAAAATTCAAATCACTATAAAATCCCGTAATTCGTAATTTCAAATTCGTAATTGAAAAAAAATGGCAGCACCACGTAATCACATAAAAGTATTCGTAGCCTCAACGGTTTATAATTTCCAAACGGAGTTAAACAAGATTTATGAATTGTTAGACGGCTTTGGCTATGATGTGCTTAATTCACACAAAGGCACATTTTTAATTGACAGTAGCGAATCTAATCTTCAAAATTGCATTGAAGGCGTAAATGAATGTGATGTATTTGTTGGTTTTATTCGTCCCGACTATGGTTCGGGTGTTTTAGAACGAGGGGGAAAATCAATTACACACATTGAATTTGAAACCGCAGTAGCAAGAAAAATTCCACGCTTTGTAATGGCAGATTACAGAGTAACCTTTACACGTTCGTTAATTCGTAAAGCAGAAGTTGAGAATAGCGGAAGCAAAATAGCTGTAAACTCGGGTAACGTCAATTTTAACGACAACAAAATAATGGATATTCGTTGTGTTCAGTTATATGAGGAAATGGCAAAAGACAAAATACCGCCAATATCACGTAAAGGCAATTGGGTTCAGGAATATGTGAGTTTAGAAGATATACGGCTACATTTAGATAGTCAGTTTAAATATCCTGAACGTATCAAAATATTAATGGATAAAAACAGCAAATTATGAGCAGAGACATATCATTTATAGCTGAATTGATTCAGCAAAAGGAAAGTATCCAAATCGAATTTGTTGGCGACTACAAAGTGCCACAGATTATGAAGGTAATTTGTTCATTCTTGAATACACAAGGCGGTTGGGTTTTAGTTGGCTATGATGGCAAAGAATTTAAAAACATTTCCGAAGGAATTGAAAATAAGGTAGCCGAACTTAAAAATTTAATTGTTGACCAAATCTTTCCGCAACCCTTGGTAGATGTTCGTTATGAGCAATACAAAAACCAAGGCGTTTTGCTTATCAATGTTATTAAAGGCTCTCGACAACCTTATACTTATGAAAAAAAATATTTTGTAAGAACTGGAAAACAAACACAAGAAGCAACGGCTGATGAAATTAGCTTGTTACTGAGAACTTCTAATGAATATACTTCAACTTGGGAGAAGCAAACAGCAATTGATGCTACGTTAGAAGATTTGGTGCAAAATGAAATTGAAGTAACTATTAACGAAGCAAATAAAATTGGCAGAGGAAAAAGTTTACCGAATGATATTCCAGGGTTTCTAAATTATTTTCAGTTGGTGGATATGAGTTTGATTAGAAATGGAAGTATCGTATTGTTTGGAAAAGACCCTATAAAGTTTATCTCTCAATGTCAGATTCGTATTACTGTGATGCCACACGGCAAAACAGGAAGCAGATTTGATGATACAGTTTTAATTGAAGACAATTTATTTGCGGCTTTCAATCGCATTCAGGAGTATTTTACTCGTAATCTTCCAATGATTAGTGAATTTAAACACGATAAATGGGACAGAACGAATCGTGAAAAATACCCAATGGATGCCTTAGATGAAGCTATCTTAAATGCTATGGTTCATAGGGATTATGCTGACATTTCAGGAGACATCACCATCAATATTTATCCTGACAAAATGGAAATTATTAATTCGGGAGAAATACCACCTGATATTATTTCAGGGAAGAATAAAATTAACGAGCATCATTCTGTTCTTCGTAATCCAACCATTGCTCATATGTTTTACTTGAGAGGTAAGATTGAAAAGCTTGGAAGAGGATTGAGTTTAATTAAAGATAGATTTATTGAGTATGGTTTAAAAGTTCCTGAATGGACTTCACAAAGTGGATATACTACACTTACGCTTTATGGATTTTCTAAACCCATTGATGTGAATGAACGAATGTTTACATTTTTGAAAAAACTTAAAGTAGGAGAACAGTTTTCGAGAGCAGATTTCGAACGGTTTTTTGAAGGCAGTATTTCTGAAAAAACAGCAAGGAATGATATTAGTAAATTGTTGGAAGGTGAATGGGTTGACAGATTAGGTGAAGGCCCTTCCACAAAATACGTTAGAACGAACAAAGAGTTGCCGGAAATTACCGGATAGGTCATATGGAAAATTGAAAAAAGCTTGTTTTTCAATGGTTTACACGCTTTTCGAAAATTGGCAACTTCCCGAAATTTACCGGATAACTGAAAAGAAGTGCCGGAAAAAATTACCAGACTTACCGGAAACAAAGAATAAAACTATTGAAAACAAGGCATTTATAGTAAAAACGAATTGCCGGTTATTGCCGGACTAAAAGAAAGCAAAATGAGTAACAACACATCGAGTATAGTAAGTAAAGTATGGAGTTTTTGTAATCCCTTGCGTGACGTAGGTGTAGGCTATGGAGATTATTTAGAGCAACTCACCTATTTGCTTTTCTTAAAAATGGCAGATGAATACAGCAAGCCACCACACAACAGAAAACTTCCAATTCCAAAAACTTACAATTGGGAAAGTCTAACCAATAAAAAAGGGGCAGAACTGGAATTGCATTATGCAACATTACTGCGTGAGTTAAGCACAGCCAAAGGAATTTTAGGACAAATATTTACCAAAAGCCAAAATAAAATACAAGACCCTGCAATGCTTGCCAAAATTATTGATATGATTGACAGCGAACAATGGTTGGTAATGGGTGCAGATGTAAAAGGAGATATTTACGAAAGACTATTGGAGCAAAATGCACAAGACGTTAAAAGCGGTGCAGGGCAATACTTTACTCCACGACCTTTGATTCGTGCAATGGTAGAATGTATTCAGCCACAGCCAATGAAAACCATTGCTGATCCTGCTTGTGGAACTGGTGGTTTCTTTTTGGCGGCTTATGATTATATCGTTGCTAATAACAAATTAGACAAATCACAAAATAAGTTTTTAAAAATGGAAACATTTTTTGGAAACGAAATTGTTGCGGGCACAAGGCGTTTGGCTTTAATGAATTTATTCCTGCACAATATTGGCGACATAGAAAGTGATAATTTTATTTCTCCTGCCGATGCTTTAATTGCAGCCTCTCCGACAACTTACGATTATGTTTTGGCTAATCCACCATTCGGTAAAAAGAGTTCACAAACTTTTACCAATGACGAAGGCGAACAAGAGAAAGACGATTTAACTTACAACCGTCAGGACTTTTGGGCAACCACAAGTAACAAACAATTGAACTTTGTTCAACACATTCGTTCAATGCTTAAAACAACTGGAATGGCAGCCGTTGTATTACCAGACAATGTTTTGTTTGAAGGTGGTGCAGGTGAAACTGTTCGTAAAAAATTATTGGAAACAACCGACCTGCATACAATTCTACGTTTGCCGACAGGAATATTTTATGCTCAAGGAGTGAAAGCAAATGTTGTTTTCTTCGACAACAAACCTGCAAGTAAAAATCCTTGGACAAAAGAAATTTGGGTTTATGACTACCGTACCAATATTCATCACACCTTAAAGAAAAACCCTTTAAACATTGAAGTTTTAAAAGACTTCATTGCTTGTTACAAATCCGACAACAGAAACAAACGAAAAGAAACATATCACGCAGACACCAATCCCGAAGGACGTTGGAGGAAGTTTACCTATGATGAAATCATTGCAAGAGATAAAACAAGTTTGGACATCTCTTGGCTCAAAGACAAATCACTTGCAGACCTTGACAACATTCCCGACCCTGATGTATTGGCAGAGGACATTATAGAAAACTTAGAGGCAGGACTAGCAAGTTTTAGAGAAATTATGTTAACACTAAATACAAAATAGCCATCGCACAGGTGTAAGCACAGAGTAGAACGAACGCATAACATAAGATTAAACTTCATTATGGCATGCTTGGAATAACCTTCACAACCATGATTTGGAAATTATTATATTGACAAAGTATTTATAAAACACGAATGTACAAAAATGTTTTAAATAAAAAAAACCAGCAATAATGATTGTTCGGGAATGACCGCTCAGATTTTTAGAAATCAAGATATAATGATTCTTCCAATTACCCTTGCTTCATCAGTACAATGATGGGAACATACAGTACCACTGTTCATTTCCATTTCTCCACCATCCAAATCACGTCCCATTTCGGTGGCTATAACTAGACTATACTCATTATTAAAGAGTTTTTCTGAATATATATATTCACTCAATTGTTGTGTATATTCTATATATCTTTTCAAAGCAGTATGATAGCGTTCCATATTATAATGTGCAGCATCGCATCCCGTAAAACGTATGATATATTGTTGTTGAGATTCGATATTAAACAAAAGTTTGGGATCAAACTTTTCGTGAAGCACATTGATGGTTAAATCGACAGGGTTGCTTTGGGTAAGATGATGCAAAGCCTCATGATGTGAATCGAGGGAACCGAGGTATCGGGCTTCAAAATCGTGTTGAACTTTCAATTGAGATGCAAATGAGATTTGCAAGATTTGGTTTTTAAAATCATTAATATTTACCCCCTCGCCCCAGATGCAAAGTATTGTTTTTTTGAAAACAGTTTTGGGCTCCGCAAAAATATAATCGGGTTTTAAAACAACTGCCCCGCCAATTAATGCCGAATACTTGATAAATAATTTTCTGTTCATAATACTTGCAAATTTAACCTGTTAAATATTTAATACCATTCACAAATTACATACCGCATTGGTTAAAAAAATTATGTAAGAATTTGGTTTTATCAATAAAATAGATTTGATTTGACCCCATGTCTAAACTCAAATCTGTTATACAACAATTACAAGAAACTGAATGTCAAGAGATTCAGGATAGGTTCAAACAAACTGGGGCCTGGAAATACATGACCTTGTTTAATATGCTGCGAGAAGGCGTATTGAACGATGAAAAAATGCGTGAGCAGTTGGAGATGAACAACAGTGCGTTTTACACCATCAAATCACGATTGTTGGATAAAATACAAGAGTACCTCTCTGCACAGTTTATCAATCCCTCAGTTGATTCATCGAGCAAAATTGAAGACATCCCCGAATTACTATATAATACACAACGTAACAAAGCAGTTGCTATTCTTAGCCAATTAGAAGTGGATATGCAGCAGCAGGACAACCCTTATAAACTGGCCAGTATATACAATGCACTTAAAAAACTTCATATCAATTCGCCAAGGTTTTATCACTATACCCAAATGTATAATAGGCATTTGGCATACACTATAGCATTAGATAAGGCCGAAGATTTATTGATTGATTTTTTTCGCAAGCTTGCCGATTATGAACTGTCGAAAACCAATATAAACTTGCAGTTGCTATCTTTAATTAAGCAAGAGCTGCACAATGTTGCAAAGCTTTACGAATCGCATCACTTAAGTATCTATAAAAATATAGTGGATATATGTTCGGCTATTTATTTGCCGCAGGATGGCGACCACAAAGTGGAACAGCCCATTGAGGTGATGTTGAACCAAATGGAGCAAATTTTCAATCAGAACCGCAACGACAAGGACTACATGTACCTTAAATTGGTTCATCGCTATCTGGCTTTCGAGTATTATCATATCATTGGTTTGCACAACAGGGAAGAGGAGTATTATAATCCTATCAACGAAAACCTATCATCATTTCTTAACTATAACCATTGTTGCTTCCCTTCCAAATTTTTGATTTCGAAAGCCGAGCGTATGATGCGTATGAATAAAGAGCACACCATGCTGGACGAGATGAACGAGCTGCTCTCTGAGTATGTTCCCGATATACAAGATGTGCCCAATTATATGTTGTTCTGTTTGTATAAATCTATTTGCAATTTTAATTTGGGCAAATACACCGAAGCTGCTGGCGTACTGGTAAGGATGAGCAACGAGGTGAGCTTTAAAAATTACTACTACGCCGAGGTGCAGATTCGTTTGTTCCAGGCCTTGTGTTATCTATTGGCCAGCGAAAAGGAATTGGCCATGACCCATTTACGTGGCGTGTCACGCAAGCTAAAGGAACTGGAAGATGATATTGGATATGACAATGCCCGCACTTTTTACCGCCTGTTATATATGGTGGCAAACCCATCGTCAAAGCATCTTGCCGAAAAAATAAAGCAACATGCTGATAGGTTTAAGTTTTTAAACCACGGAGAAAAGAAAATGTTGAGCTTTTTGAAACTGGATGAAAAACTGATAGGCAAACTAAGCGACCTTGAGTTCGAAGAAGACAGGATATAATACCATTACTTAGTTCAAAATAGTCCAAAGATTATTTTGAACTTTAGTCCCGAATGGTCGGGAGTAATGCCGACCTAGTAGCTGTTTAGGCCACTTGCAAAAAAACATTTATTGGCCTAATATAGATACAGTTTCGGTATAATATTTATCGGGGCAGCATGATGTATTGAAAAAAAATCATTACTAAAGAAATCAAATAAAAAAAGTGAACAGTGAAAATTGATAACCAACTGCCAACTGTTCACTTTTAGTTCCGAATAAGATTCGGAATCACTTTTAACTTAAACGCCCAGCTTTTTAAAGTTAGGAGCAGTATTTAATTCTTTACCCTCGCCTGTATAATCGTAAAAGCCCATTTTGGTTTTCACGCCCAATTGACCCGCAGTTACCATTTTTACTAGCAGTGGACACGGTGCATATTTCTGGTTTCCGAATCCTTCATATAATACATTTAGGATGGCAAGGCATACGTCGAGGCCAATAAAATCTGCCAATTGCAACGGCCCCATCGGGTGGGCCATACCCAGTTTCATTACAGTATCAATAGCTTCAACACCTGCTACATCTTCATACAATGTATATATAGCTTCGTTAATCATGGGCATTAATATTCTGTTGGCTACAAAGCCTGGATAGTCATATACTGCTACTGGAATTTTACCTAATGTTTTGCAAAGGTCCACCGTGGTTTTTGTAACTTCATCCGTGGTTTTAAAGCCTGCAATTACTTCCACCAATTTCATCATCGGTACGGGGTTCATAAAGTGCATCCCGATAACTTGCTCAGGGCGTTTGGTGGCAGCACCCAGTTTGGTAATTGATATAGAAGAGGTATTGCTTGCTAGTATTACACCAGGTTTGGTAAACTCATCCAATTGTTTGAATATACTTAATTTGGCTTCTACATTTTCAGTAGCAGCTTCTATTACAAAATCTGCGTTTTCAACTCCGGTTTTCAGATCTGAAGTGGTGGTGATATTGGCAAGGGTTTGGTTTTTTACCTGCTCGGTAATTAATGCTTTGGTTACTTGGCGGTCCAAGTTTTTGCCGATTGTGGCCAATGCTTTTTCTAAAGCTGCAGGGTTAATGTCTATCATGGTAACTTGGAAACCGTATTGGGCAAATACGTGAACAATGCCATTCCCCATGGTTCCAGAGCCTATAACTGAGATGTTTTTCATTTAAAAATTTGATTGGTTATGATTAAAATATGATGATATAATGATGTTTTTATTTGAGGCCGCAAAAGTATTAGCCTATTGAGGGGAGGGCTTAACAAGTTATTAACAAAAACGGGATTCAGGATTCGGGATTGCTTATGCCAGATTGCGATTGTAATGCGAGCTTAGTGGAAGCATACGATTTACGATGTGGCTGATGCCTGATTTGTGCACTGCCTGTGGTCTGGTCTCGTTTTTAACGAGATCGCCAACCACAATGGACTTTTGATTTAAGAACAAGGATTAACGAATGATGATTTTATAGGTGGTTAAAATGCGTCGGCTCTCTTTTATTATTTGATTATGTGATAGTTAATATAATAAAAATTATTATATATTTCCTTAACCATCTTCTCTATAGAAGTATTATTGTGTAGAATAAAAACTAAAAAAGAGAATATTTTTTTAACCTACTTTTGCACTGTAAACAACGATAAAAAATGAAAGTAAGCAGCATTAAAATTAAGAAGTATCTTCAGTTTAAGGACATTGATATAGACTTAACTTATCCAATCGGGCATGAAAAAGCAGGAAAGCCACTTGAAAAAGTTTGTTTTATAGGTCAAAGTGGAACGGGAAAAACTACACTTTTGAGACTATTAAAATATTTTATTTCGATGAATAGTTCAATTGGGCAAAATATTAATATTAACCCAATTATCGAAAAAATGGTGGAAATGAAATTGATATTTAAAAACTATAGTTTTATTAGGACAACAAATTCAAAGGATGGTTTTATAATTTCTGACTCAAAACTAAACAATGTTTTTATTGAAAATAAAAAATTGATTAGTTTTAGAGATTCTTATCTTGAGAAACTTAAACCATATTTAATAAATTTTCCAGCTGAATTAGTATTTGATACTAGTCCTGTGGATGCTAAAAGAGAAATAGAAGAGGCCACAACTAAAGATACTACTGATAAAGAAAAAACGCTTTCTCAATTAACGCCAGAATCAATTGTTGATTTTGCGTTCGATGATGCATCTAAGACATGGGATTTAGTTTTGAAAGATATTAAAGAATATCAAGCGAAGCTTTTAGAATGGGGAACTAAAATGGCCGCTATAGCAACACATAAAAATCATAATATAAAAGAAATTCAAAAAATAAATAAAGATTATTCTGAATGGATTGAAAAAAATCCCAATCCTTTAGAGATACTTGCAGAAAAGTGCTTGGATCCGATTCTCAAAAAATTTGGATTAAGGGTAAAGGTTGATATGGATTATCAAACAATATTGAATCTGGGCAATATTTTATTACAAACCATGGATGGGAAGGAAGTCCATCGTAATTTTTGGAGTACTGGAACTAAGCAAATTTATTCAGTAGCCACTCCATTATATGAATTATCTCCCCAAAATGCAGTCATATTAATTGATGAGCCAGAAAGGTCTTTGTATCCTGATGTTCAAAAAATGGTTGTTGATTATTATACAGGACTCACAAAAGACTGTCAGTTCTTTTTTGCGACTCATTCACCAATTATTGCATCATCTTTTGACCCATGGGAAATAATAGAATTGAAATTTGACAAACAAAATGAATTCGTTCATTTAGAAAAAAACTATAAAGGTGAAAGGCACATAGACAACTTTGATTTCTATCCCAAATATTTAAGGTGGGATAGAATTTTAATGAAAGTTTTTGAATTAGAAGAAGAGGGGAATAGTCATTACAGAGATGAGGCGTTGATTGAATTAGCAGAAATAAAAAGAGAATTGAATAAGCTAGAAAGCAAATCTCCTAGAATACAATCAGTGAGATATAAAAAATTAGCAGATGAATATATTACTAAAGCAAAAAAACTAGGCTGGAATGAGAAAAATTGACAAGTCAGAAATTATAGCTACTGAATATTTCCTTTGGTCAAAACAGCTAGAGACATCACAAACAAACTTTAAATATAATTCATCTAAAAATGAATTCTATTTAGATGTTTTGATTAATTTAATTATCTTGCAAAATGGATTATGTGCATATACAGAATTCAGATTGGTTGAAGAGGATAAAATAGTTGATTTGAAAAATCTATTTGTGAATGGAAGATACGCAGGCAGTAAACCTGAATCGTCCTTTGAAATTGAACATTTTGATTCAAACTTGGCAAAAACTAAAGGTTGGAAGTGGGAAAATTTATTTGCAGTGTATGATTCTATAAATACAAAAGTTAAAAAGAGACAAGATGTAAAGCATATACTCAAGCCAGATTCAATTGAATATGATCCGTTAGAATTTTTAGATTACGATGAGGATTTACACATTTTTATACCAAGTGAAAAACTTAATATTCATCAGAGGAAAGAAGTTAAAAAGATGATTTTAGTTTTAGGACTAAATTGGGGGCAAATAAAAATGAAAAGATCTGAGTTTATTAGTGAGCAATTTTTTAAAAGTAAACATAATCAACCGATAAACATTCATCAGTTTATTACAGCGTACGAAATGTATATTTCAAAAAAATAGCGTCCAGCATTTCCTCAGGAGAATTACCTTTTGCATTGAGAGTGGCGAGTGTGAAATAAGTCTGGATTCGGGATTCGGGATTCACGGTGGAGGATATTGTATAAACTTCGCCAACCACATGGGCAAGTATTACTCCAGTTTGTCTATCCTTCGATAAACTCAGGATGACAAACCTTAGTTAATCCTTGTTCTTAAATCATTTATCTGGCGTCAGCCCCCGAATCCCGAATCCCGACCCCTATCCCCTTTTCTGCATACCAATAATCATATCATACACACTTTTCACCTCGTCAATTAATTCAAGCCTTGGTGCTTGTTTCATTCCCGGCCATTCCATCCCTTGCAACATATTATATCTAAAATCTGACGGACCAAGTAGTATGCTTCCAGTACCATCATCTTTCTGATTTAGCGTGATATCGGAAAGCGTTTTAATATTGAGTGATTTTATTTCACGTTTAAAAATTCCTGATTTAATAATTATTCTATCGTGGGTTATTCCATAGATTGTGTTTGCTCTTTTTCGGGCATCCAAAAAAAAACGGCCCGCTGTTATATATAATCCTATTAACACAAAAGGAATTCCCCAAAGTTTGAAGAATAGGGGTGTGTCCATACTAAATGCATTCATCTCCCAATATACCGCAAACCCGCCCCATAGCAAACTAAATGGGATTAAAAAAATATCTGAACTCCGCAATATAATTCCTGTTTTGGGTTTGCCCGTCCATTTAAGTTTTTCGTCGGGACTTAGTATTGGTTTTAATTCTTCTTCGATGTCGTAGTCTATCATAGTTATTATTTTTTCGAATGGGAATACGATTTCTTCTTTCCTGTTTATAATCCCTAATTTGCCGTTATTATATAAAAAGGGGAGGATTAATTACAATTTATACATCAATAATAAATTAGCTCCAAAATTATCAAAGTACGCCCACTGATGTTCTGGACGCCATAGTAGTATCGGGTCAACTTGCTGCTTGTAAAGCATACGAATAAAAGGCTCAACTATTAGTTTTAAATTTTTATGGGGGTTATAACTAAACCCTATATTGCTTGTAACTGCACTTGAGAATAAATTTATTTTATTGTTTTTTACAGCACCATAAAACGACTGATAGTTATAGCATATCGTCCCAGTTAAATTAGTATATAGCTCAAATTTATTTTTGGTTATAAGGTATTTGCTAATCCCCAAAGGCAACTCAACCGTTTTATAACCAAATGTGCGGGCCCATGTCATATTATGGGTACAGGCATATTCGGGTGGCAAATCAAAACAATGGTCGTAGGGCACTGATATATTGTATTGCCTTTTTACATAATTGAGCCCAATAGTATAGCCCCACGTTTTACTGAATTTTTCCTGAACTCTAATTCCAGCTCCAAAAGAATGGGTAAGCTTATTTTCATCACTGTACCTAGAACCGTAAATCATCCGGCTGCCAATTTCATTGTGCGATGAAAATGAAACACCACCATAAAAATCTTTCATCTGCCCATAACCTTTGGTAATGGAGAGGATAAATAAGGTGAGAATTGAGATTTTGTTTTTCATGTGAATTGAGATTTTATTTTTGATATGTGTTAATGACAAAACCAAACGGAAAAAAGTTGCATGGGCGTAAAAAAAAGTTATCTATAGACAAGTTATCCTGCGGAAAACTTGCGGTTTCAAAATTTACTTCAAACTCTTCTGTGCCATATTAGGGTGTGCAGGGTTCACCACCAATTGCTGGGTTCTCGGGTGTATCAGTACATCCATATCTTCCATAGGAATTGCTCCTAATAATATTTCCGCATCGCCAGGTAATACAAATGCCCGGCATATCGTATTTCTATTTTCAAAGCGGATAGTTACTGGACCAACAATTTCATATTGTTCTATATGTCCATTTGCTAGTTGTGCATTTTCAAAGCCTAAAGAAGGTAGGTCTAATTGGTTTTTTACCACTTCATTAATACAGAACATATATGCACCACTGTCAACCAAAGCTGTGACCGTCATTTTTTTTACGGCATCTGTTTTAATCATTCCCTTTACAGCGGCTTGCTCATCAAAAGTATTTGTGAGTTCTAAATCAAAATGTGTGAGGCCCATAGTATATATTATTTTACTTTTTAGCAAAAATAAGGAAGAAGTAGGAATATCGAACAAGTATAAATTTTTTAGCAAAGTATGGATTATAAAGCATCCTTTACATCTAGATCGAAAGACCTTGGTTTCATATAATAATCAGGCATCAGCAAACATCGTAAATCGTCCGCCGCGGCGGATCGTACATCGTCGTAAATTAATTACATCTTCTTCAAAAGCACCTCCGCATTTTTAAAATGCTCCTTATCCAATTCAATACATTTTTCTAAATCCTTTTTGGCAGCAGCTTTATTTCCCATTTGGTAGTAGCACAAGCCACGGCTGTACCAAGCATAAGCATAGTCTTCTTTCTTTTCTATAGTCATACTAAACTCATCGAGGGCTTGGGGGAGTTTGTTTTGTTGGAAATATATAACGCCCAAGTTGTAGTTGGCCAGGTAATGGCCGGGGTCGAGTTGTTTTACATATTTGAAGTCATTTTCGGCATTGGCCAGTTTGCCTGCCCTACGCAAATAATCGCCACGGGCATACAGTGCATCCACATTGTTTTTGTTGTTACGCAATACATTTGCAAAATACTGCAAGCACAATGGATTGTTTCTCGCACTAAATATAATACCCAATTGCAACCACGCTTGCCAATAAGTTCCATCCAGTTCTGTAGCTTTTTGAAAAAGTGCAATGGCATGGCCTGTATCCGCTTTTATATCTTTATACATTTCGCCTTTGAAAAAAGGAGTTTTGGGATTTGTGGGGTCAATTTGTTCTAATTGCTTAAAGCACCATTGGGCACTGTCGAAATCTTTTCCTATAATATATAATTCGGATAAGCGGTGCCAAGCGTCAGCATAATCTGGTTTAATACGCACCGCTTCCAGCATGGCATCGGCACACCTGCGGGTTTTGCCAATTGCAAATAAATACTCGCCACCCATAAAATGATATAATGGATTTTCGGGCTGTAGTTTTACCGCATGGGCAATATCTTCAATAGCTTCAAATTGTTTTTTACTATCGAAAAAATACTTGGAACGTATATAATAGTTTTCGGCATTGTCCGGATCCTTGGCAATTTTCTCGTTCAGTTTGGCCAAGGATTCTGGAATACTGTCGTTTTTGCCTTTGGGTTTTTCAGTGGCAGTATCGGTGCATGAAGAAAATACAAGTAGTAAAAAAAAAGTATATAAAGATAAAATAAAACGAGTCATTTTGGGGTTCAGGATTCGGGATTCAGGATTCGGGGGGGCTAACGCCAGATAGTTTATATTTATCTTTCTATTATTGTAATCTACATCACACATCGCATTTTTTATTATAATAATCTTCCTCCCCGAATCCCGAATCCTACTTAAGTTTTCGGTATTTGGATTTCTTTTTATTATTAATATTATCCAAGGTTGAGTCACCAACTTGCACAGGCATTTGTTGTATTCTGGCAGAGTCTATACTCATTGTAACCTTAGCCGAATCAGTATCTACCGTTGAACCAGGGGTTGTACTATTGATAACGTTCGGTTTGGGTTTAGGGTTGCTTTTGTCTGGAGTTTGTACCACGGGTTTGGGTTTGTTTGCAGCAGGTTTAGCGGCAGTGGTATTAGTGTTAGTGTTAGTAGGATTTGTAGTGGTAGTTGTAGTATTTGTGGTAGTAATAGTGCTCGTCTTGGAAGCTGTATCCGAGTTATTCCCAACAGTGCTCATACCTTTTCCTTTATTATCAACTGGTTTTATTCCAGGTTTGTTGCCACCGGGTATGGGTTTGTCCAAAGTATCAAGCCCCACGCTCCACATATATATTCCATAATCTTTCTCTTTGCTAATGCCTTTCCCACCTGTAATAACATATTTTTTGTCCATGGTAACAAATGCTGATTTGGCAGAATTGTTAGTCCTGATGTTATAAATTTGTTTACCACTTTCCACATCCCATACTTTCACAGTTTTATCGTTCGATGCAGTTACTATATATTTACCATCGGCACTAAAACTTACGCCATTTACTTTAAGCTCGTGGCCTGTAAATACGCGTATTTTATTTCCAGTCTTGGGGTCCCAGAGTATTACCGTTTTATCATTGGATGCTGTTGCTATATATTTTCCGTTTGGAGCCACTGCTATTTGGTTTACTTGGTCGGTATGGCCAGTTAAAGTAAGTACAGGATTTCCTCTTAGGTCCATAATTATTACTTCAGGTTTTTGTGTGGCAACCAATAAACTTTTGCCATCGTAACCGGGCATTATATATGTTACCCTTCCGGCAGTGGGTATGCCCCGTTTTTGCTGACCGCCTAATGAAAGATCAAATATTTTAATAGAGTCTTCGTCAAATGAGGCGAAAAGAAATTTGCCTGATGCATCACATGCCAAAGCTTTTACAGGAAGGTTAAATCCTCCGTAGGTTTTGGCTACTTTGCCTGCGGCCACATCATATTGCACAATCATCCAATCATTGGAACCACTAAAAAGGAATTTACCATCTTTGCTAAAACACAATGCTTCAACGGAGGCTTTGTGCTCATCGGCATAAAATTTTTGTTGCTCGCCCGCCTCATTATATATCCTTACCGATTTATCGAACGAGGCACTGGCAAACAATCGCAGCGGCATACTATATACTATGCGATTAATATCGTCAGTATGCTCACTAAGTTTTTTATAAGGTTCTTTTATTTCTATTTGTGCAAATAATACTTGCACACAGCAGAATAACATAATAGCAATTGTTCCCAGTCTTTTCATTTTGTTTTTGTTGTAGCGGAAAAGTATTGCAATTCTAAGGCATTTGAGGCAAAGGGAGTGTAAATTTGCCAAAAAATTTTTAAACATGTTATTATTGGACGACGGATTACTAAGACCTGATTTTTGGTTTATGCTCATTAGTGAGTTTCTCATTGGGGGTGTATGTTTATATTTTTTCTACCGCATCTTTCTCAAACCCTTTGCCAAAAGTAAAATACAAGAGATGGAAGAACGCGAAAAACGCTTTCAGGCAATAGAAGATGCAAAAAACAAATCGGATGAAGATGGGCAGAAGACTGACTGAAATGAGCAAAGGCTCGGGATGCGGTTGTAAAATTGCCCCAGCTATTTTATCAGAAATACTGAGCGGCCTCTTGCAAATGCCCGACCCCAAATTATTGGTGGGCTTTGAAAACAAAGACGATGCAGCCATATACGATATCGGTAATGGGCAACTGCTCATATCTACCGTCGATTTTTTTACACCCGTGGTCGATGATCCCTATCTGTTTGGGAAAATTGCAGCAGCCAATGCACTCAGCGATATATATGCGATGGGGGGAAAGCCTCTTTTAGCCTTGTCTGTTCTGGGATTTCCAGTTGATGAGCTCAGTACCGATATTGCAAAACAAATTGTTCAGGGCGGTATTGACACTTGCAAAGAAGCAGGAATTAGTTTAGCAGGCGGTCATTCTATTAACAGTCCCGAACCTTTCTTTGGACTATCGGTGAATGGCTTGGCAAGCAAAGAAAGACTTAAAACAAATGCGGGGGCAAAACCTGGGGATTTGCTTTATCTCACTAAGCCAATTGGAAGTGGGATTTATAATGCAGCCATCAAAAAAGGCTTGCTAAAATTGGAAAATGAAACAGACCATAGCCGAATAGAACTGCATATTTCCAGCATGTCGCAATTGAATTCGATAGGGTATAAATATGCAGGCTTGAGTTATATAAATGCCATGACCGATGTTACAGGTTTCGGTTTTCTGGGTCATTTGGTCGAGATGTGTGAGGCATCTGGTTTGTCGGCAGAAATTAATCCGGGGGGCATTCCAGTTTATGAAAACATAGACGATCTGCTTGCCCAAAATTGTATCCCCGATAATACCTACCGCAATTGGAACGCTATAGAAAAAAAGGTGACAGGAACTATGGACATGCGAAATTTTCAACTACTAAACGACCCGCAGACCAATGGTGGACTGTTATTATCAGTAAGTGAAACACATAAAACTGATTTTGAAAAATTTTGTGCAGCGAATAATTTGATATTAAATTCATTTGGCAAGTTTGTGCCTAAACACGATTCATATATAGAATTGAAGTAATGTAATGCCCACCAAGTAGCTGTTTAGGCCACTTGCAAAAAAATGTTTATTGGCCTAATACAGATGCAGTTTTGGTATAAATGAAAAAGCAAAGAAGCACCAAAAAATATTTACCCAAAAGTATTTATATTTGCCGACCATAAACAAACCATTATCTAAATTTTAATTATGCTACTGATAAAAAAAGTCGAAGACGGAAAGGAACTCGAAATGCATTATGCGATTAGAAAAGCGGTGTTCCAAGTTGAGCAGGGAGTGTCAGACAGGGATGAATATGATAAATACGACAAGGCCAGACAGTGCCGTACCTACATTGCTTACTGGAATTCGGAACCTGTGGGTGCTGCCCGCTGGAGGCAGAGCAAGGTAGGACATAAACTGGAAAGAATTTGTGTATTGCCTGAATATAGAGGTAAGGGAATTGGCAAAGCATTGGTAGCAAAACTTTTGGAAGACATGCCCAAGAATTTGCAAATATATTTAGGCTCTCAAGATGAGGCAGTTACTTTCTATGAGCAACTGGGTTTTAGGGTAAAAGGCGATGCGTACTGGGAGGCAAATATCCTCCACCGTTTTATGAAATACAAGCCAGAAGAAACTCTGAGGAAATAGGGGGTCGGGATTCAGGATTCAGGATTCGGGGGCTGACGAGGAATTTACGATGTACGATTTACAATTTACGATTTGGCTGACGCCCCGATTTATATAACTGCCTGTGGTTAGGTCTCGTTTTTTTTAGCGAGATCGCCAACCACTGGCTTACACCCCGAATCCCGAATCCCGCTAGACCAATTCAAAAACCGTAATCTCTGGTAAAATCCCAACCCTACCGGGGAACCCAATAAATCCAAAGCCTCGGTTCACATATAATTTTTGTTTGCCATCTTGGTACATCCCAGCCCATTCTTTATATACATGCTGCACCGGACTGTATTTAAACCAACTGTTTTCTATCCCAAACTGACCACCATGCGTATGGCCTGCGAACATGATGTCAATATCAGGGGTTTCGTGTTTCACTTTTGCGTTCCAGTGCGATGGGTCGTGGCTTAATAAAAGTTTCACAGGTACATCGGGCATGTTTTTGGTTGCTATTTGCAAATCACCTTTTTTAGGGAAACGACCTTTATCGCCCCAGTTTTCTACCCCTATCAATCCTATTCGCTGCCCGCCCCTGCTAATCGTTAGGTGTTCATTACGCATTAATTGCCATCCCATATCGCTGTGTACTTTATATAGGTCGAGCATGTTCTGTTCTTTTTGTGGATTATCAGCATTGTAATAATAATCTCCGTAATCATGATTGCCCAAAATGCTGAACACGCCCATCGGAGCTTTTATATGGCTTAATATATCCATCCATTGATAAGCTTCGTCGGTTTTAAAATTAACCAAATCGCCAGTAAAGAAAACAATATCAGCTTTTTGGGCATTTATCAAATCCATGCCCGCTTTCACTGCATCTTGGTTGGACCAACTGCCACTGTGTATATCGCTAATCTGTAATATTTTTAATCCCTTAAAGGCAGAGGGAAGATTGTCGAGCTTTAGTGGAACAGGTATTACTTGGTAATTATATGCATTTTTCGCTATGCCCCGCGTCATCAAAATTAAAGGTGCAACGCCCGCAATTAGTGCAGATGTTGTTATGAATTTGCTGCGTGATATTTTACCCGATGAACTGTTTTCTGGCAATATGGGTAAATCAACCAATGGCTGTGGTTTATCCTTTTTGAACAGAGCTATTATAAAGGTAAAAAAACGTCTGATATCATCTACCAACAGAAAAATACATATTACAAGTTTAGAAAAATAAAGAGTCATAAAAGAACCATAAATGGCATTGCGGTACATAATGTCCAGGTTGCCATTGAATAAAACCACTGCTGCCAATATGATAAACAGCAAGGTGATGCTCCAATAAGCATATTTGATAATTTTCCGCCATTTTTTATTTAGTTTTTTGGTAGAAAAACGAACGGCCTGCCACACATACAAATCGAGAGCGATAATGATGAGGACGATGATTGAGAATGTTGTTATTCGAAATGCGTGCACTTAGTGTATTTTATATTTTATCGTTAATATTTTTTATTTTGTTTACATAGGTTGGTGTCCCCGCCACGGATTACATTTACCTATTAACCTTTATGTTTGCAGCAAATTTGTGGACATATTGATTTGCCTTTATTAAAATAATGCTGAAACGAATAAAAAACATCCTGAAAAGTATTCTCCTGCTGATATTTCAAACCAGTTTGTTGGCTATTATAATATATAGAGTGGTGCCTGTTTACTATACACCCTTAATGTTGCAAAGATATATACAGAATAACAATGGAGAGCGGGAAAATGGTATCAACAAAAAATGGAAATCGCTCGAGGAATTGGGACGTGAAGTACCCTTGAGTGCATTAACGGGCGAAGACCCTAAATTTTTCAAACATTATGGTTTCGATTTTAAACAGATTAAGCACGCTGCCGAAAATAATAGAGAGGGGGGCAAAACCCAAGGTGCGAGTACCATTAGCCAACAGACCGCCAAAAATGTATTTCTGTTACCCGTGCGAAGTTATATTCGCAAAGGCATGGAGGTATATTTTACCGCAATGATGGAACTTATATGGAATAAAAAAAGAATATTAGAAGTTTACCTCAATATTATAGAAACAGGACCTGCAATTTTTGGAGTAGAGGCTGCCTCGCTACATTATTATCAAAAACCTACCAAAGCATTAAATGTAGATCAATCGGCAAGGTTGGTGGCGGTATTGCCCAATCCACTTCGTTGGCATCCCGATAATTTGAGTTATGACTATTGGGAAAAGCGTAATAAACCCAATACCAAATTGAACAACCATTATAGAGCTATTATATATCAACGAGGATATGTAGAGGGGTTTTAATGGTATCAAGTAATTAATTATATTTATTGCGGATAAACAAAGGTGGTATATGTTGTGATTTGCTTTCAAGTTTAG
>JAYVCI010000033.1:0-11894 GCA_043750035.1 Chitinophagaceae bacterium | reverse complement strand
AAAACAAACAATGACCGACTTGCAAAAAAATACAAATTTAGTAGCCGCCTTTTTTTGTGAAAAAAATGTCGCCTATGCTATGAAATAGTTAGTAATATTTATTCTATTATTTCCTTAACCAGTTCATCAATCTCTTTCATCTCTTTAGCTAAGTGTTTTTTAATATCTAATCTAATTTTTCCTAATTGTAATCCTTCAACTTTCTTAGTGGTGTCAATAGTTTTAAGAAATGTAGAAACTGTTTTGTGGGCTGCCTCACTTAGTTCTGCAATGCGTAAATGTGCTTTGTTTTTTTCGTCAAATTTTGGATAATATATATCAAGAATTTTTTTGTGAACATCTCTTGCACCGAACAATCCTTTGGTTTGGAAATCTTTCATCATCAAGTTTGGCGTTGTTGAATTGAGAATTGCAGCTAAGTAATACGCTTCATCTTTTTTGTTTGTGTAAAAAGCATACGCCTTTGTATCAACTATAAATTCTAAATCTAATTTCTTTCTTTCTACAACTGTTGCGTTTGCATCTTTTGCAGAGGCATTGTAAATGACTACGAAAGGAGTATTGAGATTTTGGTTTTCAAGCTTATTGTTCCAGTTGATATATTCTAATGCTTTTATTTTTTTGTTTTTTTCTGTGCAGTGTAACGCCCAGATATTATCTGCATTTTTAAACCAGTTCCAGGCATCTCTGAATCCCTTATTGTAAAGTTCATCCTTTGAATGGAGTTTGATTGTCTTCTTCTCATGGCTGTCCACTTCAATAGTTATTGGCAAAACAATCAAATCGGGCTTGTATAGAGCGAAAGGCAAAATGCTTTTTGATAATGCCGTCCGGAATAAGAAGTCGCTTTGTATTTTACCTTGAAAAGATAATCCTTTCCATGGTCTTTTGGCATCAGCTTGAATAGCGTTCGAAGTCTTAATGTTTAAATCCCTTCCGATCCAATCAGGTGGATTTTTTTGTGTAAGTTCAATAAAGTAAAAGGCACGTGGTGATAATTCTGCCCCTCTCTTAAAACTATTTTTGTATGGATTTACCTTCGTTTGTGCTTTTACTTTTCGTGTACTGAAAGCAGATGATTTTCCTTGCTTGATGTAAAACCATTTGTTTTCTGTTTCAGAAAGCTTTGGGGTTGCTGTTTTTAAATTGCAGTTGTGTGCAGGCAAATTCCCTGCAAAGGAAATTCCTGCAAGTCCTGATGCTGGCAATGTTCTTTTCCCTGCTGTTTTTTCGGCAAATAAAACTGCACTTGGAATTCTGAATAAAGGTGAAACATCATTCAAATCCCAAATTTGTTTCAAGCGAAAACCTTTTGCCTTTCCGCTTCGTGTATTATCGTGATGGTCGGCACTGAAAAAACTTCTTGGTAAAACAAAGGCAATTTCTCCTTCTTCTTTTAAAAAGTAGCTGCTGCAATAGCTCATAAAGATAGCTGCAATTTCAAGATTAGGAAAGTTCTTTACTGTTTCTGGTTTTACATTATATTGCTCTGCAAGTTGACTTAATAAATTTTGATATTCTTCATTTTTTATTGAACTGTAAGTGAACCAGGGCGGATTGCCGATAACATAATTAAATCTTTTGCTCAAGAAATAGGGTTTGTAGAGATTCTTTATAATGAAACTCCAAATAGAATCTCTTCCTTTTTCTTTTACTTCTTTTAAGCCAAGATATAATTTGTAAAAGCTGTCTGAAATATTTCCATTGAATCCATAATTTTTAGTTTGCCGTTTTATATTGTTTATAAGTGTTTCAATACTGACTGCGGTTTTATTCATCGTATCATCTGCAAGAGTATCACAAAGTTCAATAGCAGTGTTGAACAAAAGGTTATCGTCTAAAATTTGTGTACTTAGAATAATTTTTTTCTTATCAATATTTAAAGTAAAGTCATTGCCGAATAAATTATTTACACCTTCGGGAGCAAGCAATGCGTTTGCAAGAATTATGTTTATATGAATAGGTCGTTTAAATTGAATCAAATCTTTTCCAAGTGCAATAAGTACTGTTGTTTTTGCAATCTGCACACTCAAAGGGTGTATATCAATTCCATAAATGTTGTTGTTGATTTCCTCAACTGTAATTTCAGGATTGAGTTGTTTGATGCGGTGAATGGCAGCACGAAGAAATGAGCCACTACCGCAGGCAGGGTCTAATATTTTATCAGTTGTTTTAAAATCAAACTCATTTACTACTCTTTCACAAAGCCAGTCAGGTGTATAATACTCTCCAAGGGCATGTCGAGTGTCAAGGTCAATTAATTCTTGATATACACCTTTTAAAATATCCTCATCAACATTATTAAAATCGTATGATGATATTTCTTGTGCAATTAAACGGAAAACTTTTTTTAATCCTAAGAAATTCCTTTCAATTCCTATCCAATGAAAAAAGTCATTATCAACAAAATTTTGGATATTATATCTATGGAAAATACTACCATTAACAATCCCTCTCATTTCATCATCATCTATATAATCATCGTTGCTAACTACGGCGTAAGCCAACATTTTAGAAAATACAGATAGATAGGTATGAACTAAGAAATTATTTTCGCTTGCATCAAAAGAGCCATACGCTATTGATAGAAATTTTTTCCATTGTTCTAAAGAGACTTGAACTTCTCCATATTTTTTAACACCTTTGAAATGGGTTGAGAGCAAAAGGAATGATTCAATAAAAACATTGCTTTGGTATCCAAATGATTCTTCAATTCTTTTTAGTGTAGCTTTTTGTTTTGTTTCTTTAAAAAGAAATCTATCAATCCAATAGTAAAAATCTTCTGAGTTGTGTTCTGTGAGAATAAAAGAGGCACTTGTAACCTCGTTTAATTTCAATTCATTTTCATTCAAACTATCTAGCTTGTCAAGTTGAGTTATATCAGGTGCATATACTTTCCAAGTAATAAAATCAGATACAATTAAAGTAAAATTATAACCTTCGCCTGAATTGTATTGCCCAAGTAAATAGCCCGCTAATTGTTCCTTTGCGTGTTTTAAGGTAACTTTAAGGTCATTCTCAAATTCGATAATGATTTTATTGTAAAGGGTATCTGCACTGCCTCTGTGAAGTTTGTCTTTCCTCGGAATATTTAGAACTGTTGCCTCTGAACCACCGGTTATTTTATCAATAATACTTTCAATTTCTTTTTCACCCGAATACAGTCTGTTAAGCAAGTCTTTAAACACCTCCTTCTTGGTTAATTCCTTATTAGCGGCTTTTACCTTTTTTCTGTATTTTGATATATGTTCAATCAGATTTTTGTCCATAGATTTTCATGTTTAAAATATCCAACAAATATAGGATACCGCAAGCATAAGGCAGCCGGGTTGTCGCCGTTCTACAAGAACGGTGACTCTTAATAGCATGAAAGTCCCGATAGCTATCGGGATGCAACCCGGCCCGCCGCGGCGGAGAAGCACATTCACCAATCCTTTTAAGAACTTTATTTTTAACACCCATTAAGACCATCTTCGTGCAAAGATATATAATTTGTAGTGCTAGTTTTCACGGTTCACTTTTTTTGTACCGCCGTTATGCCTGTGGTTTGGTCTTTTGACCAACCACTAACGTTGAGCTTGGGTTTATCTGTTATATGCTATCTGCCGTATGGGACTAACTACTAACTACTAACTACTAACTACTAACTACTAACTACTAATTACTAACTACTAATTACTGACTACTCAAACCTCGTTTTCCTATCATATTCTCCAGTTTCTTTATAGTACTTCCATACTCCCATTCTGAATCCGTTTTCGTAATTGCCCTTCACCTTTAATTTGCCATTTTCCCAATACTCTTTGTATTCACCATGCATCTTATTTTCTTCATTCATTTTGGCTTCCAATTTCAATTGGCCAGTAGGATAAAATTCCTGTTTAGTATTATTTATATAGGCAGTTTTGAGAGAGTCGTTTACAATAGGAGGGGTGGTATCCTGTAACGTTTGGACAGAATCTGTATTTACTTTAGGTTCATCGGCATTAAAGGCTAGGCGAAGTTTAACATCATAATATTTTCCATTTCCTGTCATCTGAAAACCCATTTTAGGGAAACAAGTAATATACTTTTTATTTTGTTTCATCTTATAATAAGTATCTGGCTTCACGCTGGAACGCATCAGTGGAAAATATTGCTCCATATTAACGTAAACAAATACATTGGAATTGTTATTGAACTGGTCAGTCAGTTTATTATAATCCTCATTTTTGGCTAAAGTATTATCAGCATCATAGTCGTCGACCATGCGGTGCATGTTATACTCTGTATTGGTAAATATAATTCTATCGTCAATAATTGTATAATAAGGCATATCAAATTTCTCGAAAGTTTTTCCAAACATTTTACGGAACAAGCCACGCACTTTCATCCGTTTGATGGTATGGTTATTATATTCTTCACGTTGCACTTTTAGTGTGCCCAGGCTACGTCGTTTTAGGCGTTTGGCAATCAAATCCATGTTATCATTTAGGGCAGCTTTGTTATTGGCATGTATTACAATGGCATAATCAGCATTTTTTACAGAGTCGTTAGGTGAGAGGGTTACGTAAGTTACCTCATCGCCAATCCACGATATAATGTTTTTACGGATTGAGATGCCTAAATACTTTTCGGTACTACTCACACTATTGTTTACAGTGCCATAATCCTTATCATTAAGTTGCATGCTTTTATCAAGTTTTTCATAAAAATCACTAAACTTGTCATAGCCCAAACTCATGCACATTGCTGCTTGATTGGTTATATATTCTTTATTGCCCAATTTTCCGGTACCAAATTGAAGCATATCAGTTAGATAATTGTCCATTGAATCGTGTAGGTTCAGGTTTCCTTCCAGTTTTAATTCATCATCTTCAATAGTTCCTTTCATTCCTGCAAAGTCTATAATATTGCTTATGTCTTTGTTTACTTGATCAAGCGGTTGTTGGTAGCATGCAATCAAATCGTCATAATAAGCAGCATTCAAATATAATTTCATTGCACCACCATCGGCTGTGCGGTTAGATACATCTTTAAATTTTTCTTGTTTGGTAAAATAGGGAGAATCAATAGTATTAATTGCAGCTTCAACCAGTTTACCTGTATAGCTGCATGCCAATTGGTTTCCCAAAATACTGGTATATAATGTTTCCCCGGTTGCCAGGTCTAAGTGCTCAGATATTTGATAGCTTTTGTATTCCTTGGTTTTGGTTTTAAACCCACCTATACTACAAAGCATATCAATACTTTCTTTTATCATCCCAATTTTTTCAGCTCCCTGCATATCTACCACATAAAGAAAATCATAATCGCTGGGCTTTGTTTTGTGTGCCGATATAAAAACTTTGCGGTCGCCAAAAATACCAAATAAGATATCATGGTCTTTGATCATTTTGTCTAGGGCATCGGCACTTTTGGTTATCTCGGCAAATGTTGCTTGAGTTTTAATATGGTTCCAGGGTTTTGATTCAGAAATTTTTTTCCATGTTTTAATGGGCTGCGATGTTTCTATAATATATATCGCATCTGCCGGTATGCAGGCCATGGCATCAATGCTCTTGGATGATGCAAAAAACTTGAGGTAAACAATATAACCGCCACCCAATAGCAGGATGATTATGGTGAACCAAATAAAGAATTTTTTCATGGGAGCAAATGTAGGGAGAGTTGTAGTCCCGATAGCTATCGGGATGGAATTTAACGTGTCCTTGTGGTTGGTCACAATCCCGAATCTTATTCGGGACAACCACAGGCAGCATTGCGGGAGGCAGGATATAAACCTTTGGCGACAGCAACTCTCACAACCCACAACTCACAACTGATTTAATCCACCTTGTCAAATATATTCTTCAAAAACTGTATCTTCAACAAAGCTTCCATCGGGGTTATATGGTTTAAATCAATCTTGCGGAACTCTTCGTTTATGCGGGTCAACAGCGGGTCATCCAAAGTAAACATATTCATTTGGAAAGTAGATTGGGGTATAGTCTTCATTACTTTTTTTGTATCATTTCCATCAATTTCTCCACGTTGTGCTTCTAAGTGTGAAAGTATTTCATTCGCACGTTTTAAAACTTGCTGTGGTATGCCGGCCATTTTTGCTACATGAATACCAAAACTATGTTCGCTGCCACCGGGTAATAGTTTGCGTAAAAATATAATTTTGTTGCCACTTTCTTTTAATGATATATGATAGTTTTTTACACCATGATGTGTTGTCTCCAATTCATTTAATTCATGATAATGTGTAGCAAATAATGTTTTGGGTTTGAAACTTTGCGTGTTTAAATATTCTGTAATACTCCATGCCAATGATACCCCATCATACGTACTGGTGCCACGGCCGATTTCATCTAATAATATTAAACTGCGATCGCTGAGGTTGTTGAGAATACTGGCAGTTTCAGTCATCTCGACCATAAAGGTACTTTCACCGCCTGATAAATTATCGCTCGCTCCCACCCGGGTAAATACTTTATCAACCAACCCAATATTTGCTTCGGTGCATGCTACAAAACTGCCTGCCTGGGCCATTAAAACTGCCAATGCTGTTTGACGAAGCAAAGCAGATTTACCCGACATATTCGGCCCCGTTAATATAATAATTTGTTGCTCGTCACGGTTCAACATTAAGTCATTGGGTATATAACTTTCGCCTGCTTTCATGTTTCGTTCTATTACAGGATGACGGCAACCCAGCAAATGCAATTCGTGGCTTTCATTTAATTTTGGTTTGCAAAAATTATATTCCAGTGCAGTTTTTGTATAACTGCATAAGCAATCGAGTTTGGCCAATACCATGGCGTTCTGCTGAACAGGGCCAATATATCCTGCAACTTCAGCCACCAAGTTATTATATAGTTTTACTTCCAGAGATAATATTTTATCCTCGGCTCCCAATATCTTTTCTTCATATTCTTTTAGTTCGGGCGTTATATATCTTTCGGCATTGGTAAGGGTTTGTTTGCGGTGCCATTCTGGTGGTACTTTATTTTTGTGTAAATGCGTTACTTCTATATAATATCCAAATACATTATTATATGCAATCTTCAATGAGGTAATACCAGTAGCAAGGGCTTCGCGTTGTTGCATTTGCAAAAGATAACCTTTCCCTGAATGAGAAATTGCTCGCAGGTCATCCAATTCTGTATCAATTCCTGCATTGATAACACCACCTTTATTTATAAGAGCAGGGGCATCTGCATTTACAGTTAAACCAATTTTATCTATAATAAGTGTACACAAATTCAATTGCTGTCCGAGGTGCATCAAAGCCGTTTGTCCGCTGTTTTCGCATAGCGTTTTTATAGCAGGCAATAATTGCATAGAACGGTTCAAATGATACAATTCACGAGGGTTTACACGACCCATGGCAACTTTGGAAATCAGTCTTTCGAGGTCACCCATTTGTTGAAGAGCTTCCGTTAATTGTATATAATCATTTTGTTTTTTTGTGAAATATTCTACTGAATCAAGTCGCTCTTGTATGGGTTGCAAATCTTTGAGCGGCAATACCAACCAACGCTTAAATAAACGACTTCCCATAGCCGTTAAAGTTTTATCCAAAACATCAATTAAACTTGTTCCTTTTTCGCTCGCAGTATTTAATATTTCTAAATTTCTGATCGTAAATTTATCCAACCAAACATATTTACTTTCGTCCAATCGGCTAATAGCATTTACATGCGTAATTTCTTGTTGCAAATTTTCCTGCACATAATGCAAAGCTGCACCTGCTGCTATAATTCCGAGTTCGAGTGTATCAATTCCAAAACCTTTGAGCGTGGTAGTTTCAAATTGTTTTAATAGTTTTTCTTTGGCAAAATCGGGCATGAAAATCCAGTCATCAACTGCATAAGTATAGAAACTATCAGCATATAATGTTTTGAAAGTTTTGAGTTGGGGTTTTGATATCAAAACTTCAGCAGGTTTTAAACTTTGTATAAGTTTATCAATATAAGCCAAACTACCCTGAGCGGCCATAAACTCCCCTGTAGAAATATCTAAAAATGCAACACCCGTTTGGTCTTTATCAAAATATATAGAAGCCAAAAAATTATTGGATTTATGATCTACAATTTTCTCGCTATATGCCACACCTGGCGATACCAATTCGGTAACACCACGTTTTACAATTCCCTTGGCAAGTTTCGGGTCTTCTAATTGCTCGCAGATGGCAACTCTTAGCCCGGCACGAACAAGCTTGGGCAAATAAGTATCCAACGAATGGTAAGGAAATCCGGCAAGTTCTATATGGCTAGCCTGCCCATTGGCCCTTTTGGTAAGTACAATACCCAAAATCTGCGACGCTTTAATTGCATCCTCGCCAAACGTTTCATAAAAATCGCCCACACGAAACAACAGCAAAGCATCGGGATACTTAGCTTTGAAACTAGCATACTGTTTCATCAACGGGGTTTCTTTTCCTGCAACCATATTTAACCCACAAATCAAAAGCACAAACACTGTCCTTTGCAAACGCGTTATAAACAAAAAATACAGAATGGGATTCAGGATTCAGGATTTGGGTGATGAAAAGTAAAATTGGCTATCGGGCGTTCCGCCGTGGCGGATGCTATTCGTTGGTAATATGATAGTGTCTTTTACGCGAGCGTGTGCAAGGCTTTGCAAACGCAAAACGGAGGCCGAACGAATCATAGATTGGGGCAGTACTCTCCGTCAGTCTGGAGACTGACTGTATGGTAATCACAAGTTACGCTTCGCTAAACTTGCGATGGCTGGCATCGGCAAAATAAATTTCTTCAAATATTATCTTTGTTATTGAGCCTACTGCAATTTCATCTGACCGTCTGCAATCAATGCCTAAGTCGCTACAGATTAATTTAAGTTTTTCAAAGAGGCTTTTTAGTTCGTCTCTGAAAGGCATAATTATAAAACACTTTTTATCCATTCTTATTAGTATTAGTGCGTTGCTTTAAAATCCCCCCCCACCATCCCAGTTAGCGAAACCTGTTTCGCTAATTTCCGCCCTGGGTGAAATGGGGGAATGTATTATAGTGCTTGGTTTTATGATATTTTAATAGATTATTTGTGCTTGTATGGGTTTGGCTAATTACTGCATGTTTTGTTGGGCATACCCATTATGTGACGACAAATGTAGTGCAGTTGTCCCTTGTTTTAAATATTTAATTTGTTTATTGACGTGTGTTCTTAATTCTGAACTATAATACTTACCGGCTTACTTGAAGGGCCTGTGCCGGCAGCGGCTTGTGTGAGCCATCTAAACCTTGCTTTATTTTTTACTTTTTTCTTCTATTTCCAGCTCTTGTCTTAAATATTTATTCAAATCATTTCTCTTAATGCCTAAATACTTTTCAATTGCATTATAATAATCTTCGTCAGAATAACCGCTATTCATAAATTCCCTTATTAATTTCCAACCTCCTTTTTCAAATATCCTTTTTGCAATAAGCCCCCCTAAAACATAACGAAAATCGGTATATTCGTCCATGGTTCTTAGGGATAACAAATTGTTTAGATTAATTTCCAAATTATCTTTAAGGTATTTGTTCACTCTAGTAATATGCCAACTTAACGGCTGCCCCCTGCTGCCTCCTAAATAAGTAGCCATACCTTCAGCCACCCATAAATGACTTTTATATTTTAATCCAACCAAAACATGAAAGGGTTCGTGAAAATAATTTTCGCCCATACCGCTGCAAAACACACTACCATTACCCCCTCTTCCAGTAGGTTTTACCTCACCTCCCATTCCAAGCCAGTAATCAATACCTTTTATATTTTGTAGTTCATCAAAATCACCAGCCAGGTAATATTCAAAAGGTACAGGTTCTAACTCTAAATTTTTACAAAGTTCAATTGCAAAGTCACTCATTTTTTTTGCCTTTGCCGAATCAAACTTATGATAAAGCGGACTGTAGAATGAAACTAATCCAATTTTATTAGTGAGCCAACGTTTTCGGTTAATAAATAAGGCATTATACAATTTATAATTTTCTATTTCTTTCTTTGCATAAAAATTTACTATAGTTAAAACATAAGGTGTACCATCCGATTCGCATGACGAGAACATGGCTTTAATTTCATAAACATGGTTATTAGATTTTATGCTCAATACATGCACCGGAAAGCCCATGTATAATGATGGTTGAAATTCTCCATATAATATGTCGAAATGGCGACCAGATATTTTCTCAGAGTCACTCCAATAAGGGTTGTTATATATACTATCAGGTCTTGAATGAATATAATTTTCAAATAATTCTTTTACCTTTTTCACTTCCACATTTGAAGTATCAACAAGGTAATTGTAGGTAATTTTTTGAGATAAAGAGATTTTACTCAAAACTAAAAAGATGGCGGTGTAATATATTTTATTCATTGATATTGATTTTTAAGAATGGCAATTATATCGAAATTTTCAGTAAAACCGTTACATACCTGGAAATTGGCTTCACCTATTTTATTTCTTGTCTTTCTTGTTATTTATAGCACCTTCAACAAATCGTTAAGTTTGTCCTTTAGTTTGCCTGGTTTCCTTGGTTTTCTTTGCCATAGTGCAAATATAATACATAATCAATTTAATGTATGAAAAGAAAAAAGGTATGGCCGATACAATACCTCCTGTAATGAATAAACAGTCGCCCAACGCTGTTGAGCTTGCTAATTTTTTTTATCTCATTTCAACAAAATATATTGCGAGCCGAAAAATTATTACCTGCACTTCCAAGATTTAGATGGAACTTTATTGTATTTCACAAAGCCGAAATGGGATTATTGAAATGGATTCGGGAACCTGGATTCAGGATTCGGGGCTGAGTTTACCCAGGATATTGCTTAAAATTAAAATAATTTCGCCGCGGCGAAGTAAAATATAAAATAAAAAAGCCACCCAATACTGAGCGGCTTTCCATTAATTCATCTGATTTATAAACTTATTTCTTCATCACAACTTTAAAGTCAATGTCTATCATATCTTTGATAATTTTATCGCCAAAAGATTTCTCAGACATATAGTTTAGTTTCCATTTTTTACGGTCGATGCTAAAGCTGGCAGATGCAGTTATTTTTCCATCTTCCATTTTTATGGTAGCCGGAAACTCTATCATATTTGTCATATCTTTTATTTTTAAGTTGCCTTTGATTGTGGTGGTGAGCGTTCCCGAATAAGATTCGGGAGAACCATCGCCAGTTCCCTTCACTACCTCAGCAATAGTAAACTCAGCATCTTTATATTTTTCTGCATCAAAAAAGTCTGGACTTCTGAAGTGCTTGGTTAGTTTTGTTTTCATTTCTTCATTGTCCATTCCAACAGGAACAATCGTACCCATATCCATTTTGAAATTTCCACCTGTAATGTTTCCAGCATTAACGGTAAGTTCACCCGAAGCTATTTTAATAGTTCCTTTATGACCACCACTTACCATTACTTGATAGGCTTGCCAGTCCAATGAAGATTCATTGGTAACTATATTGTACTTCTGAACACCTTCCAATGTATCATTTTTGATTTCAGTAGCATCGCCAGTTTTGGCTTCCTTGTTTTGATTGCTGTTTTTGCAAGCAGTGAGCAAATATGCTGCAGTTGCCAAGATAATAATTGCTTTTGTCATGTTTTTAATTTTTAGATTTAATGATAAAACATGTAGATACAAATATTGTTTTGTTAGATGTTTGGGGATGCCTTAAGTGATTAGTACACAGGCAAAAAAAATGGAATCAGGATTCGGGATATGTAATGAGATGTTCGACCCCGATGGGGTCGCAGCTTTATTGTATATGTTTGGTTATAAACCTACGACCCCATCGGGGTCGAACATTAGGTTCCCTGAATCCAGATTCCCGAATTCTCAACTTATGAGATTAGGAAACAGTATTGTTTTGGGATTCAGGAATCAGGAATCAGGATTCGGGATTCAGGGCCATGCGGC
>JAYVCI010000032.1:0-5101 GCA_043750035.1 Chitinophagaceae bacterium | reverse complement strand
TAAAACAAACAATGACCGACTTGCAAAAAAATACAAATTTAGTAGCCGCCTTTTTTTGTGAAAAAAATGTCGCCTATGCTATGAAATAGTTAGTATATTTATTGTTATTATACATTATTCCATTTATTAATATTATCTTTACCGATGAAAACTCAGTTGAACTTTATAGTGGTATATCAGTGTTTGAATCAATCTTTCCTCCCGAAATACAGGATGGGGTATTGATTGTAACAGTAGTCTTATTTCTTTTTAATATTTATATAATGACTAAATCCTTTAGCAAGTTAAGGTTTAATTCCGTTTACGTGAATAAATTGGCAAAGGGTGGATTAGTCATTTATGTTATTCTAAACATCTTTTCCCTGTTAATGACTCTTTTGGGATTGTTAGTTCTTAACTACCATCCTACCCTATAATTCTTAAAGAGAGCAACTACAATAAATAAAATGAACTCAATACTTCTAAATCTGTCCTCTTGAATCTCAGCCATCGCAAGTTTAGCGAAGCGTAACTTGTGATTATCATACAGTCAGTCTCCAGACTGACGGAGTATGCTGCCCGCAAGTCTGGAGACTTGCATATACTACTCACAAGACAAAGTCTTGCGAGGGCTTGCGTTTCACAGAGGATTTAACTCCCTATTATCTCTTTCCCCAACTCCCTATACCAATCCATAAACAATTCTTTTTCCATTGCACAGGTATCGGCACACATCTGCTCCCAATCGGGTGAGAACACGCGGAGTTGGGCACGCATTTCAAGTAAATGATTTTCTTCTTCGGCTATAATACTTTTTACGTTTACGGAATTATTTGCGGCAGTTAATACATTCTGATAAATGGGATATAATTCATCGGCACGCACTTCTATAGCATAGGTTACCAATAGGTATGCAGCATACTTTAGTTTATCACTTGTATATCCATGTTTCGCTTTCAAATATTTACAAATTTTCACATCCAATACATCCAAATAATAATAACTGAATGCAGGAGCCAATAAATATTGTGACTCATAAGTAGGGCAAGCACCTACTTCTATTTTTTGTATTTGCTTCTTCAAATAGTAGGCATGACGGGCTTCTTCAGCGGCATGTTTTAATATAATTTCATTCACAAAAATTGGATGCTCACAGTTTTTTATTTTCCGTGCTCCTGAGTTTTCCATCATGGATAAAGTATTGAGCCACTTGGCATGTGTAGCAGAATTGCTTACTATTTGTGCTAATATATGTTCCATTAATTTGTGGCGTATTGTAGGTTATCGTTAATTAATTGTGCTTGGTGGTGGGCTATTACTTCTTCAATAGTATTATATATAATTTCTAGTTCTAGATAGGTGATACAATACGGTGGCATAATATATATAACATTGCCAAGCGGACGAAGCAATACGCCTTTGCCCAAGCAAAAATCATATATACTATTTCTTATAGTATTAAAGTAAGACGAACTTTCGTGCGTATTTAATTCTATAGCTATAATAGTTCCAGTTACCCGAACCTCTTTCACCGATTTATTCCTGCGAACCCTGTTGCTAAATGCCAAATGCGAATTATATATATATTGTATTTGTTGTTGGCAATTTTCAGAAAGCAATAACTCCATACTAGCCAGTGCAGCCGCACAACTCAAGGGGTTGGCAGTATAGGAATGGCCATGAAAAAATGCTTTGGATTGTTCATCATCATAGAAAGCTTGATATATTTCTTCGGTACAAACAGTTACAGCCAAAGGCATAAATCCACCCGTAATTCCTTTTGACAAACATATAATATCGGGTTGTGCGGCTATATGTTCAATGGCGAAATTTTTTCCTGTTCTGCCAAAGCCTGTCATCACTTCATCCACAATACAAAGTATATCATGTTTTTGTGCAATATTGATGAGCAAATCCAATTCGTCAGGATCATACATTTGCATACCTGCCGCTCCTTGCACCAAAGGCTCCATAATGAATGCGGCTACATTGTTTTGTGAAGCAAGTTTGTGAAGTTTCTGTATACAGCTATCTATATTTTTTTCTGTTGGAATTGGTATATGATATACTTCAAATAACAGCGGATCAAAAGGAGCATTAAATGTATTTCGTTCCCCTACTGACATGGAACCAAATGTATCACCATGATACGCATTTTCTAAGGCGATAATTTTCGTTTTATGTTTCTCACCTTTGTTATACCAATACTGCAAGGCCATCTTCAAGGCCACTTCTACCGAGGTAGAACCATTGTCAGAATAAAATACTTTTGCGAAATGTGCAGGAAGAATTTGCAATAATTTTTCAGCAAGTAATATAGCAGGTGTATGCGTAAATCCGGCAAAAATTACATGCTCCAATTGTTTGCTCTGCTCATATATTTTTTCAGCAATATATGGGTTTACATGCCCATGTATATTTACCCACCACGATGAAACGGCATCAATATATTTTTTACCATCGGCAGTATATAAATAACACCCTTCACCTCGCTCGATATGGATAGGTGTAGCTGCTCCCTTCATTTGTGTGAAGGGATGCCATATATATGCTTTATCTTTTTCTGCCAGGTTCATAATACTATTTGCTGCAATTGTGGTATAATAGTTTTTGCAAAATTTGTCAAACAGTTTTTATCTATGGTGTCAAAATTAGGAATGGAAAACAGGTGTTTTAATTTGGTATAATGTATAATATATTCTTGACTCGGTTTTACTTCCGCACCGCAAAATACAATTCCTATAATTGGAATATTCTTGTGTTGTAATGCAGATACAGTAAGGAGTGTATGGTTTATATTTCCCAAATAATTATTGGAAACAAGTAGCACCGGTAAATTAAAATAGGATATCAAATCAATATTCAAAAAATCATTACCCAGGGGACTCATCACCCCGCCTGCGGTTTCTATAATAAGTCCATTTTTAGTTTCTGGAATTATAATATTTTCTTTTTGTATTGTAATTCCATCATGCTGTGCAGCCCAGTGTGGCGAAGCAGCTAGCGATAAACGATATGCTTCAGGATGTATGGTGCAATTTGTATTATATATATTGTTTTTCACAAACAATGAATCTGAGTTTTCTAATTCACCAGCTTGTATAGGTTTCCAATAATCATAGCCGAGTGCTTCTGCAAGTATAGCAGAACATATAGTTTTGCCAATTCCTGTATGTATACCAGCTATAATAAATTTCATTTTAAAAATACTTGTATTTCGTCCACCAGTTTGTATATTTCTTTTTCTGTATTATAGCTATGCAAACATATACGCAAACGCTCTGTGCCCTTTGCTACAGTCGGCGAAAGAATAGCTTTGGTGAAGAATCCTTCCTGTTTTAAGTGTTTTGCTAATTTCACTGCTTTGTTATTATCGCCCAATACAATTCCTTGAATAGGAGAGGGGCTATCAATAAACGAAGCCTGTTGTATATTTTTAATCGCATCTTTAAAAACTGCAATTAATGAAAATAGTTTTTTTCTGTTTGCTTGGGGTAATAATTTATACGCTTCTTGTATTTGTATATAATAGCGAGGTGGCAATGCCGTAGTATATATAAATGACCGTGCAAAGTTTATCATATATTCTCTCAAGTTTGCACTGCCAAGCACCGCAGCACCATGCAATCCCAAAGCTTTTCCAAAAGTAACAATGCGGGCAAAAACTACTTTTTCCATGCCCAGTTCATTCACCAATCCTTTGCCATCTTTGCCAAATATCCCTATAGCATGTGCTTCATCCACTATCAATGCAGCTTTATATTGTTTGCATAGTTTGGCAATATTAAGTAATGGTGCAGAATCGCCATCCATTGAATATATAGATTCCACCACCACATATATACTACCACTTGCAGCACGTAGTTTTTGTTCCAAATCGAGCAGGCTGTTGTGTTTGAACTTATATCTTTTAGCCAAACTCAACCGCATACCATCTATCATACTTGCATGCACCAATTCATCATATATATAAGTATCATCTTTCTCGGGCAGGCATGATAATAATCCCACATTGGCCATATAGCCCGTATTGAAAAATAATGCAGCAGGTGTATCATGATATTTTGCAATCAGTTCTTCGGTTTCTTCTGCTATCATAGAATTTCCAGAAATCAATCGAGAGCCTGTGGCACCTGATGCCATTGGCTTTTCAGAAGGTATATATAAATCGGGATGTCGAGAAAAACCTATATAATCATTCGAGCAAAAATCGACCAAATGATTATTGACCATTAAACTGCGAAGTAATCCCGCCTCTTTTCTTTTATTGATTCGTGCTGTTAAATCCTGTTCAAAAAAACTATTTTCACTCATTACTCATGGCATTGGTCGCTGCTGTAACAGTTTGTAGGTTTCTGTCTTTAAAAGGTTTTCTGGGTGTCAACCCCAATAATCCAAACATGGCCATATCGGTATCGAATGTTGGGTTGGGCGTGGTCAATAATTTCTCCCCTGCAAAAATTGAATTTGCTCCTGCCATAAAACATAATGCTTGCTCTGCTATGCTCATCTCGTTTCTGCCTGCTGACAAACGCACCACACTTTTCGGCATAATAATTCTTGCCGTGGCTATCATACGAAGCATCGCATCTATTTGTACTCTTTCATTATGTTCGAGCGGTGTATTTTTTACAGGAACTAGTGCGTTAATCGGAACTGATTCTGGATGAACTTCCATGGTAGCCAAGGTATGCAGCATTTTCATTCTGTCATCATCGGTTTCGCCAAGTCCTATAATACCACCACTGCAAACCGTCATTTTTGCTTTACGAACATTTTGTATGGTGTTCAATCTATCATCATAAGTGCGGGTAGTAATAATCTTATCATAATGATCGGATGATGTATCCAAATTATGATTATAAGCAAAGCAACCTGCTTCTTTTAAGCGTTCGGCTTGTTCATAAGTTAGCATGCCTAATGTGCAACAAACTTCCAATCCCAAATCATTTACTTCAGTTACCATTTCAAGTATTCTATCAAAGTCGCTGTTGTCACGCACTTCACGCCAGGCAGCACCCATACATAGGCGTGATGCCCCATTGTCCTTAGCTTGTTGGGCCATTCCCATCACTTTTTCAAGCGACATTAAGGGATGCACATTAATGTCTGTATCATATCG
>JAYVCI010000031.1:0-12773 GCA_043750035.1 Chitinophagaceae bacterium | reverse complement strand
GGAAGTCCTCGTCCAATATTAAAACACTTGTTTATGAATGATTTAATCAGGTTTTAGGATACACCTCAGCATTTAAAAAAAATTTTTATTCCCCCGTTTGTAGTTTCGGTAGATATGCCTACTTTTGCAGTCCGTTTTTTAAAACTAGCAAAATAGAATGCCAACCATCCAACAATTAGTAAGAAAAGGCAGAGAGAGCAAGGCCGAGAAGTCTAAATCTCCAGCCCTCGATTCTTGCCCCCAACGCAGAGGTGTTTGTACCCGTGTGTACACCACCACTCCCAAAAAACCAAATTCGGCACTACGTAAAGTAGCCCGTGTGCGTCTTACCAATGGTAATGAAGTAAATGCTTACATACCTGGCGAAGGTCATAACCTGCAGGAGCACTCCATAGTATTGATACGTGGCGGAAGGGTGAAAGATTTACCCGGGGTTCGTTATCACATTATCCGTGGTGCATTAGATACAGCAGGTGTGGACGGACGCAGACAACGCCGCTCTAAATACGGTGCCAAAAGGCCAAAAGCGGGAGCAGTTGCTGCAACAACCAAAAAGAAAAAATAATTAACTAAGACCCATCAATAATATTATACCGATAAGATGAGAAAAGCGAAACCAAAAAAACGCATCATTCTGCCCGATTCAAAGTACAACGATGTAATGGTAACACGTTTTGTAAACCACATGATGTGGGAAGGCAAAAAAGGTTTAGCCTTTAAAATATTCTATGAATCATTGGATATTGTAGAGGGAAAAACACAGGAGCGTGGAATTGATGTTTGGAAAAAAGCATTGAACAATGTAATGCCTTCAGTTGAAACCAAAGCTCGTAGGGTAGGGGGTGCAAACTTCCAGATTCCTATTGAAGTGGGTCCTGAGCGTAAAATATTATTGGGTATGAAATGGATGATTGCATACTCACGCAAACGTAACGAAAAATCAATGCCACAACGTTTGGCATCCGAAATTATAGCAGCTTCAAAAAGTGAAGGTGCATCAGTAAAAAAGAAAGAAGACACACACAAAATGGCGGATGCCAATAAAGCATTCTCACACTTTAGAGCTTAAAAAAACAGATGGCAAGGGATTTAAAATATACTAGAAACATTGGGATTGCTGCCCATATTGATGCGGGTAAAACCACCACTACTGAGCGTATATTATATTATGCAGGTGTAAATCATAAAATAGGCGAAGTACACGATGGTGCCGCCACTATGGACTGGATGGCTCAGGAGCAAGAACGTGGAATTACCATTACTTCTGCTGCTACCACAGTTACCTGGAACTATCCCATGAAAGATGGCTTAAAGCTACCTGAAACAAAAGAATACCATATTAATATTATTGATACCCCAGGTCACGTGGATTTTACGGTTGAAGTAAACCGTTCATTGCGTGTGCTTGATGGTTTGGTGTTTTTGTTCTCAGCCGTTGATGGTGTTGAGCCACAATCGGAAACCAACTGGCGTTTGGCAAATAACTACAATGTTGCCCGTATAGGTTTCGTTAATAAAATGGACCGTGCCGGTGCAGACTTTTTGATGGTTGTAAAACAAGTAAGGGAAATGTTAGGCAGCAATGCTGTTCCATTACAATTACCTATCGGAGCTGAAGATAATTTTACTGGGGTTGTTGACTTAATCAACTTCCGCGGTATGGTATGGAATGAGCATGATAAAGGAATGACTTTTAAAGAGATTCCTATCCCAGAAGATATGATTGAGGAAGCCACTGAATGGCGTGGAAAATTGCTAGAAGCAGTTTCTGACTATGATGAAAATTTATTGGTAAAATTCTTTGATGACCCAGCTTCTATCACTGAGCGTGAAATATTGGATGCTTTGCGTAAAGCATGCCTGGCTATGAAAATAGTTCCGATGGTATGTGGTTCATCATTCAAAAATAAAGGCGTACAAACGATGCTTGATCTGGTTATGGAATTAATGCCTAGCCCAATGGATCGTGAAAGCGTAATAGGTATCAATCCAAATACTGACGAAGAGGTTTCTCGTAAACCCGATTATAACGAACCATTTACCGCACTTGCATTCAAAATTGCTACCGATCCTTTTGTGGGACGTTTGGCTTTTATGCGTGCTTATTCAGGTAAATTAGATGCAGGTTCGTATGTATATAATACCCGTACCGGAAATAAAGAACGTATATCTCGTATATTCCAAATGCATGCTAATAAGCAAAATCCCATCGAGTTTCTTGGTGCTGGTGATATTGGTGCAGCAGTTGGTTTCAAAGATATCCGCACGGGTGACACTTTGTGCGACGAGAAGCATCCTATAGTATTGGAAGCAATGAATTTCCCAGTACCCGTTATCAGTTTGGCTATCGAACCTAAAGTGCAAGCCGATGTAGATAAATTGAGCATGTCACTAGCTAAACTTGCTGAGGAAGATCCAACATTCAAAATCCATACTGACGAGGAAACAGGACAAAATATTATCTCAGGAATGGGCGAACTGCATTTAGAAATAATTGTAGATCGTTTACGTCGTGAGTTTAAAGTAGAAATTAACCAAGGTGCCCCACAGGTTGCCTATAAAGAAACCATTACACAGCCAGTTTTGCACCGCGAGGTTTACAAAAAGCAAACAGGTGGTCGTGGTAAATTTGCCGATATACAATTTGAATTAATGCCTCCAACAGAAGAAACAAAAGGCTTAGAATTTATCAACGAAATAGTAGGTGGATCAATTCCTAAAGAATATATCCCATCAGTACAGAAAGGATTTAATTCAGCCATGTCCAATGGAGTTTTGGCAGGATTCCCTGTCGAAAATCTTCGTGTCCGTTTATTCGATGGTTCATTCCACGCCGTTGACTCGGATTCAATGTCGTTTGAACTGTGTGCCCGTATTGCTTTCAGAGAAGCATGTCGCAAGGCATCCCCCGTATTATTGGAGCCTATTATGAAAGTAGAAGTACTTACCCCAGAAGAAAATATGGGTGACGTAATAGGAGACTTGAACAAACGTCGTGGTCAATTGGACGGTATGGATTCGCGTGCAGGTTCACAAGTAGTAAAAGCCAAAGTACCTTTGGGCGAAATGTTTGGATATGTAACTCAGTTGCGTACCATAACTTCAGGTCGTGCCACATCTACCATGGAGTTCAGCCACTATGCTGATGCACCAAAGAATATCGCAGAAGAAGTATTGGCGAAAATAAACGGCAAAAAAGCATCTAACTAATAATTAAAGAATAAACAACAACATGGTTTCACAGAAGATCAGAATAAAACTCAAATCATTCGACTACAACTTGGTTGACAAGTCTGCAGAGAAGATTGTGAAAACGGTTAAATCTACCGGTGCAATAGTTAGTGGTCCCATACCATTACCTACCGATAAGAAAATATTTACCGTTTTACGTTCGCCTCACGTTAACAAGAAGGCCCGTGAACAGTTCCAACAATGCTCATACAAGCGTTTGCTGGACATTTACAGTTCCACCTCTAAAACCGTGGATGCGTTGATGAAATTAGAATTGCCCAGTGGGGTTGATGTAGAAATTAAAGTTTGATAATTAGGATACGACAATGTCAGGAATAATAGGAAAAAAAATAGGCATGACCAGCGTTATTACCCCCGAAGGTAAGAAGTTCGCTTGCACGGTAATACAGGCCGGCCCATGTGTAGTAACACAAGTAAAAACTGTAGAAAGTGATGGCTATGCCGCTATTCAATTAGGTTTTGGTGAAGCCAAAGTTAAGAATGCAGGCAAGCCCATGATTGGCCATTTTGCAAAAGCTAAAACTACACCCAAATCGAAAGTTGCTGAGTTTCATTTCGACCAAGCATTGAGCTTGGGCGATACTGTTACTGTTGACTTATTTGAAGAAGGTGATTTTGTAGATGCTATAGCAAATACCAAAGGCAAAGGATTCCAAGGTGTTGTAAAACGCCACGGCTTTGCAGGTGTAGGTGGTTCAACACACGGACAGCATAACCGTCTTCGTGCTCCAGGTTCATTAGGTGCATCTTCGTTCCCTTCAAGGGTTTTCAAAGGTATGCGTATGGCAGGGCGTATGGGTGGTACCCGTGTTAAGATGATGAACTTATCGGTTCTGAAAATAAACAAAGAAAACAACCTGTTGGTAATCAAAGGTGCGGTACCGGGTTCCAATGGTTCATATATTTTAATAGAAAAATAACATGGAACTTAGTATATATAACTTAAGCGGTTCTGAAACCGGACGCAAAGCCAAATTAGATTCTAGTGTATTTGGTGTTGCACCCAATGAACATGTAATGTGGCTTGATGTAAAGCAAATTTTGGCCAACAAAAGACAAGGAACACATAGCTCAAAAGAGCGTTCGCAAATGTCAGGTTCAACCAGGAAATTGAAACGTCAAAAAGGTACCGGTGGTGCCCGTGCAGGTTCTATCAAATCGGGAACTATAGTAGGTGGAGCTAGGATTTTCGGTCCGCATCCACGTGACTACCATTTTAAATTGAACAAGAAAGTTAAGACACTTGCCCGTAAATCGGCCTTGTCGAGCAAAGCCAAAGATAACAGTATTACTGTTATTGAGCAATTCGCTTTCGATGCTCCTAAAACAAAAAGTTTTACTGAAATGATTACTAACTTAAATTTGGCAGACAAGAAATTCTTATTCGTTACTGACGATTATAATAAGAATATATACTTATCAGGCAGAAACCTTGCAAAAGGGAAAATTATGGCCGCTGGCGATATCAACACTTATGATTTGTTGAACTGCCAAACATTGATTTTAATGGAAAACTCGGTACAGAAAATTGAAGAACTTTTAAAGTAAGACGAAGATGAATATTTTAATAAAACCACTGGTAACAGAGAAGATGCAGAAGATTACGGACAAGCTACATAAATATGGCTTTATCGTGACCCGTGATGCAAGCAAAGACCAGATTGCAAAAGCTGTTACTACCATGTATGCAGTGGAAGTAGAAGCTGTGAACACGATGGTGTATAATGGCAAACGCAAATCGCGTAATACCAAACAGGGACTTGTGCATGGTAAAAAAGCAGCCTTCAAAAAAGCCATCATCACTTTGAAAGATGGACAAGAAATAGATTTTTACGCTAACATATAATTACAGCAATGGCAGTTAGAAGATATAACCCAATAACACCCGGAACTAGGTTTAAAGTAGCTCTTAAATTTGAAGAGCTTACTGCTAGCAAGCCGGAGAAATCGTTAGTGGTTGACCTGAAAAAATCAGGTGGACGTAACGATTCAGGAAAGATGACCATGCGTCATATCGGTGGCGGACACAAAAGAAGATACCGTATTGTTGATTTCAAACGTGAGAGACATGGAGAAAAAGCTATTGTTGATACAGTAGAATATGATCCAAACCGTTCAAGTTTTATTTCATTGATTACTTATAGTGATGGCGAAAAACGCTATATCATTGCTCCCGCTGGAATTAAAGTAGGACAAACGGTGATGAGCGGTCCTGGTTCAGCTCCAGATATTGGCAATGCTTTGCCACTTTCCGAAGTGCCACTGGGATCCGTAGTTCACAATGTAGAACTTAGGCCTGGCCAAGGTGGAATCATAGCTCGTGGTGCCGGTGGGTATGCACAATTACTTGCCCGCGACGGACGGTATGCTACCATGAAAATGCCCTCAGGCGAAACCCGTATGATTTTAGTTACCTGCTTGGCCACTATTGGCTCCGTATCTAACTCAGACCATAACCAACAACGCAGCGGTAAAGCCGGTCGTTCACGTTGGTTGGGCCGCCGCCCACGTACAAGACCAGTAGCGATGAACCCCGTGGATCACCCGATGGGTGGTGGCGAAGGTCGTGCTTCAGGCGGACACCCTCGTTCACGCAAAGGATTGCTAGCCAAAGGTTACAAAACACGTGACAAGAAGAAAGCTTCTAATCAATATATCATAGACCGCCGTAAAAAATAATATAATAAAACACTATGCCTCGTTCACTTAAAAAAGGACCATTCGTTGATATCAAGCTTGAAAAGAAAGTGATGGCTTTGATTGAATCAAAAAAGAAATCGGTGATTAAAACATGGTCACGCCGTACTATGATAACTCCCGACTTTGTGGGGCAAACATTTGCTGTACATAACGGAAATAAATTTATACCTGTGTATGTTACTGAAAATATGGTGGGGCATAAACTGGGAGAATTCTCCCCAACCCGCTCATTCAAATCTCATCCAGAAAAGAAAAACTAATTAGAAAATGGAAGCTGTAGCAATATTAAATAACTGCCCCACATCGCCTCGTAAAATGAGACTGATTGTAGATATGATTAGGGGCGAAAAGGTAGAAAGGGCTTTAAATACCCTTAAGTTTAACAACAGGCAGATATATGCCAACTATGTTGAGAAACTATTGAAATCTGCCATATCAAACTGGGAACAAAAGAACCCGGGTAACCGCGTAGAAGAAAGCGAATTGTTTGTGAAAACAGTATATGTAGATGGGGGTACCATGGCCAAACGCATGAGACCAGCTCCACAAGGACGTGGATACCGTATCCGCAAACGCTCAAACCATATTACTTTGATAGTTGATAGCAAAGTAGCTACAAACAATGATGCAGTAGTAGAAGAAACAACCGAAACAATAACCGAAAATAATAATTAATACATGGGACAAAAAGTTAACCCCGTAGGCTTTAGGCTTGGAATCATCAAAGGTTGGGACTCTAATTGGTTTGGTGGCCGCAATGCCGCTGAAAAATTACTCGAAGACGAGAAAATAAGAAATTATTTGAAAGCACGTATAGCGAAAGGTGGCATTGCCCGCATCGTTATCGAACGCACACTTAAGCGTATCATCATCACCGTTCACACAAGCCGTCCAGGTATTGTTATTGGTAAAGGTGGTGCCGAGGTGGACAAGATAAAAGAAGAAATTAAAAAGCTTACCAAAAAGGATATTCAAATAAATATATTTGAAATTAAACGTCCTGAGTTGGATGCCAAATTGGTAGCAGACTCTATCGCTCAACAATTAGAAGCACGTGTTTCTTTTAAAAGAGCCGTTAAGATGTCTATCTCATCAACCATGCGTATGGGTGCTGAAGGAATCAAGGTAATGGTATCAGGCCGCTTAGGTGGTGCCGAGATTGCCCGTAGCGAACAATACAAAGAAGGACGCACACCCTTGCACACTTTCCGTGCTGATATTGACTATGCATTGAGCGAAGCACTAACAGTATATGGAAAAATAGGTGTGAAAGTATGGATATGCCGTGGCGAAGTGCTAGGCAAACGTGACCTTAGCCCTAACATAGGAATGACCAGCAGCAACCGTAGTGGTGGCGATAACCGTGGCGGCGACAACCGTGGCGGTGGCGATCGCAGAGACCGCAGAAGTGGCGGTGGTGGAGGCGGAGAACGCCGTGAACGCCGTGGCCCAGGTGGCGGTGGAGGCGGCGGTGACCGCAGAGGCGGTGGCGGAGGCGGAAGATAATAGAAGTCTGTCAGTCTGTTCCGATAGCTATCGGAATTATCGAAGATAGACTTAGGACGATACATAACATTATATATAGAAAGGCTGCCTGTTTGGGTGGCCTTTTTTGTTTCTTATTTGGGCATGCCCCTCTGAAGCATCGGGTCGGGCTAATCCGCTACAAGTCCTCGTTCCGGAAGCCTTCACTGTGGGCTTTCCGCTTCTATCCCTCATGCGGCTGACGCATCAAAGCAAACCTTTCTTTATTTAGCAAGTCGTTTATATCATAAAACAAAAATTTGCGATTCCAATTCTTTTCTCATACGTTTGCAATTCCAAAGTTCTTATATCAAGCTATTCAATATAGCATTTCTTCAGTCGTTTCTCTATTCCGAATTCTGCAACAATTCCTATTACCAAGAGTAAACGAGCATGAGGGGATGCACCCTGCAACGGGGTGTGTTCTTTCTTGTCTTGTTCTTGGTAGGTGCGTTGCAGCACCCGGTTTAGGCATGTACAGGAGGCTCACACCCTTTTGTATTAATATATAAGCGTAAAACAATTATTAAAACCTAACTTAAAACAAAACAGTGAAAAACAATCAACAGTTCCAATATTCTCAACCTTGAGTTTATAGAACAAAGCATTTCTCGCTTTGATTTCAATTGCGAGGCTCTGGCTTAGTTAAAATTATCTTTCTTTACATCACTTAATTATTAATCAAATGAAAAAAGCATTTTTCTTTATTATTGTGCTGTTTATTGTCTTTATGAATAATACAAACGCACAATCTCAAACAATTGTAACAAAAAAATGGGCTAGCTCTATTGGGCGACCCGATACAGTAAACTGGGCTTCATCAACCTTTGACTCCTATGGCTGTTTAACAGTTACTGGAAGCAAATACGTAGGTTCAAACAATACGGATGTATTTGTTGTAAAATATGATATTAGTGGGAACATTATGTGGCAAACAACATATAATGGCACTTCAAGTACTTTAGATTATGGAGTTGCAATCGTTGCGGGCACAAATGGCGATGTCTATGTGGCTGCAGCCACAACCACTGTGGGTAGTGGTCTGGATATGGCTATCTTAAAATACAGCAGTGCTGGTACATTGACCTGGACCGCTAAATGGACCGGCACCGGCAGCTTCAATGATGTCCCTTCCTGTATCGCGGTTAATAGTGTGGGTGATATTTATATTGCGGGGAGCACTTATGCTGCCGCCACTCTATATAACTATGCTTTAATAAAATATAATAGCAGCGGAACCAAGATATGGCAAAGTACATATGACTATACCGCAAAAACAGATTTTGCCACTGCGATGGTTATTAATTCTGCAGGCGATGTCGTGATAACAGGAAGCTCGGCAGGCACAACTACCAACTGGGATTTCACAACACTCAAATATGCTGGAGAAAGTGGTGCACTGTTGAATACCAACAGGATAAATGTGCCTGGTCACGGGCAAGACGTTGCTGTTGCTATTGCAGAGGATGATTCAGACAATATAATAATAACTGGTTATACCTATGCAAACTCTAATTATGATATCCAGACCGCAAAGCTTAGTTCAGCTCTAGTTTCCAAATGGACGAAAACATTTGATGGGCAGGGACTGGACGATGCTGCCACTGACATTGGCGTAGATATTCATGGGAATATATTTATAACAGGTCAGACAAGAAAACTTAACAATGGAATTGATTTTATTACAAAAAAATACAACAGGGCAGGGACTGAACTGTGGAGCAATAGATACCCAGCCGATAGCGAAACTCAATATGCAAAAGCAAGTAAACTGTTTGTAGAGTCAAATGGAAACGTAATAATTGCTGGCACAGCAGATAGGATAAATAATTCGGATATTGTAGCTATAGAATACGACTCTTCAGGAATCCTTAAATGGGAAAAATATTTTAATGGTTCGGGAGATACTAATGATATGGCTCTAAGTGTCAAATGCAACAATAGCGGCTCTGTTTATTTAACTGGAATGTCGAGGGACGCATCAGATACTATGAGATATGCAACTATTAAATATGATTACGAGATATTAAATAACGAAGCTATTTTAGATACAGTTACAGACACATCACAAAGTATATTTTACATTAAAGACCAAGTGGTAGTTAGTTTTAAACCAGAGTATGTAAACACTGCAATAGTAGACAATATAGAGTGGCAATCAGGGATGCTCAATGAGGTTATCCTCGATTCCAATTATTCAAATATGATTTATGAGAAACTAGGATTGGGCAGTAATTATGAGACGGGATTAAAAATATATAAGATATTTAAACGCATGACTACTGGGGACAGCCTTTCCATAACCAGATTAGGAGATACCATCCATATGGAACCATTATGGAGTGCTTTTATCTTGGCTATTCCCAGTTCTTTGGCTACTCTATCAGCAGCCGATAGTTTAAATTGCCTAGATACAATTATTGAATTTGCAGAGCCCAATTATGTGTGTATGGGAGCAGCTAGTGCCGATGACCCATATTATGGCGACCAATCCTCATTACATGCAAGATCAGGACATCCAAATGAAAGTATCAATATCGGTCCGGCATGGGATATTGAAAGCGGCAAATATTATGTTAAAGTCGGTATCTTGGATTCACCTATCGATTGGAAACATGATGAGTTTGGGGATCGTAGTTATTCTGGATCTAAAATTAAAGGTGGAAGGGATTACGTAAACTCTGTAAATGCAGACAAATGGCAAGATTTTGGCGACCATGGAACGGCTTGTGCAGGCATTATTGGAGCATTTAGGAATAATTATAATACTAATACCAATACCTATATTGGGATGGCTGGAATAGCTGGCGGCGATTTGGGTACCTTTATGAATGGACCTACGGGTGTTGACCTATATTCATTGGCAATTTTCACACCCAAAATGGATGGAGGCAGTGAAAGTACAATGTCAGATGGCCTAACAGAAGCGTCTTCATCCACGACGAACACATATGGATTTGGTTTGCATATAGCTAGCTGTAGTTGGTCGGGTCCAAATAATGGCAAACTGCTTTTGAAAGCAGTAAGGAATTGTTATGTAAATGGTTGTGCTGTTTTTGCAGCAAGAGGAAATGTACCTAACAATGTTGGTGTTAAGAAATTAACGGCAAAAATGTACCCAGCATGCTATGGTGACAGGTTGGTATTTAATATTGGAGGAAGTGGAACAGATGGAAAACATAAAATGAAGGGATATAATGGAGATGCTTATACTGAATCTATGTATGATAATGGTGTTGATGTGATAGCTCCAGGTTCAGCAGATATTGTTTTAACTACATCCGTTCATAATCCTCCTTTACAAGGGGACGTTTATGGGGCTGATTCTAGATACCAATGGTTTGGCGGCACTTCAGCAGCTACCCCCCATGCTGCTGGTGTTGCTGCATTGATGATGAGCAGGCATAACACTATGCAGAGCTATCCCAATAACCTTCATCCAGACGACGTAAAAATGCTATTTAAAAAATATTCTGATGATGTAACAGGTTTAAGCCCAGACCCACCGCAAAAATATACATATAATACGGGTCCTGATATATATAACGGTTGGGGGCGGATTAACGCAGGTAAGTTATTGGTGCAAGTTGATAAACAGAAAGGCCATTTTATTCAACATATTAAGAGCCCATCAAGGGTCATATCAACATCGACAACTTTAAGCACAAATATATATTTGCCTGAGAAAATTGGTGCACCCAAAGGACATTATGATGGCTACTTGGTTACAATTACAGACCAATATACTTATACACTTCCTTCTAGCACCTACCAAATTATTGATAATTGGCCAATAAATTGCTTAGATAAATTGGGTTTCAGTAGTAATCCCACTGTAACGAATACTCCTTATTACACATCCAGTGTTTCAGTATCTGGCACTACTGCCACCGTCACAACGGTGACATATTGTTGGAAACTAACACGACACCATATATTTGGGACCTTGCTGTTTTTTGTCCCTACAATTCCCAGTATGATATCAAGAGACTGGTCATTGGAAATGTATGACCCAACACTTACTTCGGTTGCACAAAAAACAATAATTGCAAGTGACTTGATAATTTATCCTAACCCTTCATCAAACCAGGCAATTATTGATTATGGTTTTAATTATGAACCGAAAACTATCAATATTGATGTATATGATTTAACAGGTAGATTTGTGGCACATATCGAGAGCATTAACAAAAGTTCAGGTAATATTAGTTTTGATGTTGGGGATTGGGGAACAGGAGTATATTTTTTTTACATAAAAACAGATAGAGAAACAGTAGTGAGAAAGTTTATTAAAGACTAAGGTTTTATGAAAAAAGTGAGAAGTTTTATATCGGTTATGTTATCACTCCTAGCAATATTCTCAAGTTGCCACAAAGACGAACAGATACCTTTGCAGCCCTATCCGAGAGACTGCCCAAGCAATGGCTTTGACACAATGCCACAAGGAGTATTTTACACTGATCCTATAATATATGCTGACAGTCTAAATATAGAGTTCCCATATTTTAATCCCAATAACGCTAACGAGATTATTTATTACTTAGGATATAAACGAGAATTAATTAAATACAACATTATAACAAAAGATAAAAAAAAACTATACAAAGGACAACTTTTCAATAGGGCCAAATGGAGCAGAAAAAGATGGATACTGCTTCCTACAAGTGATGGGCAGATATGGAAAATAAAAGATGATGGAACACAGTTAACACAGTTAACTTTTGGACCAATCGGACATTATTCTCCCGAATGGAATTTGGAAGGCACTAAATTTGGATGTTATGCTGACAATAAATATGGAGGTATGATGTATGATGAGTTTGGGGTTGCTCTAGATAGTTTTAAACACCCATTGACAGGTTGTTGGCAAGGTAAGGATACAAACATAGTGTTAGGTGCAGGGGGTAATACAATAGGCTATACAGACCTATATTTGGATTCATTCATCAAGTTGTTTCTATGGCCGCAGAACTATGAGAATGAATTTTATGATTCCTATTGGATGCAGGATGGTATTAATGCCATTGTAGTTGCTAATAACGGGATATATGCATTTAACATGCAAACAAAAAAATTAACTTTTTTGAAACAATCCTGCCCTCACGATTCGTATCGTTCTCTTTCTATATCACAATCTGGTAAAATATTACTGCAAAAAAGTTCTTGGCACTATGTGGGAGCTAATAGAATTTTTATACAGACTAGCTTGGTGTTAATGAATACGGATGGTAGTGGAGAAGTGGAGATTGAGTTGTAAAAGGTTTGCCCCGATAGCTTCCCGATAGCTATCGGGAGGG
>JAYVCI010000030.1:0-11692 GCA_043750035.1 Chitinophagaceae bacterium | reverse complement strand
TTTACTTTGCACAATACCATTACTTTGCTGGTATCTATTTTATCTTCATCCAATAGGCGTGCATTGCCCAATAGTTTTTCCATTTGCGATATTTTGGCTTCCATTAAACCCTGGGCTTCTTTGGCAGCATCGTATTCGGCATTTTCACTCAGGTCGCCTTTGTCTCTGGCTTCTGCTATTTGCTGAGATATTTTAGGTCTTTCCACAGTTTTCATTTGCAGCAATTCCTTTTTCAAGTTTTCTAGTCCTTCTTTTGTAAAATACTGTACTTCCATAATATTGGTATTATTTTTTGGTGTTGATATTTAAAAACAAACGTCCCGACCCTAAAAAGAGCCGGAACGTTTGGATATATGATAATATTTTTAGTCCCCTATTTTTTCTGATCAATCATTGTCTTTGCCACCCAAATCGATCCTTACGCCAAAGGTGTGCATATTGCCAAATGGCTTGGTTTGCTTGAATGAATAATCGAGTGCAAAGCTAGATTTGTTTTTACCAAATGGCAACTCCAATGTAAAACCTGCATGAAAACCTGTATAAGCGGTGTTGCGAGCATCGCTGCTGAATATTCCTTTCTGATATAAAAGACCTGAACGTAACATAAAAAAGTTTTTATACGCATATTCCAACCCCATTGCCCCTGTATTATCTTGATAGGAATGTGAGGTGAAATTACCCGCCAAAGTAAGCCGGCTAAAATACACTTCGGCACCTTTATCTAAGCGGAAATCGTAGCTCATGCCGATATTTACCACCGATGGCATTCCATCTTTGGCTGAACGCTGCTGGGTAGTAGAGCTATATGGTTTAGTTGGGTCTTGTGTGCGAATGCTCATTCCATCGCCCGCATACGAAATATCGGGGCCTATGTTTTTTACAGAGATGCCCAGTTTAAAATCGTTGCCCTTTAATCTTCTAATTTGTTCATCGCCACTGGTAGCCGTGCGGTATTGAACACCGGCATCGAGTGTGGTGGTTGAACCTGTAACCTCAGCAGTGCCCTCGCTAATAAAACGCACCAACATCCCTCCTGATATTTTCTCAGAGAATTTTTTGGCGTACGACATAGCTAAATTGGTAAACTGTACACTGTATGTTCCCAAGCCTCCTTCTGGTTGTTGATATGTGGTACGTTGTATATCGCCTGAGTTAATGTTCATAAGCGAAAGGCCAAGTACACCGCCACTTTTGCCCATTACTTGCGACAATCCGAAGTTGTTGATATTAATGCCTGCCAAATAGCGAGTATGAGAAAACACAAGCTCTGTTTGCTTGGTATGTGCCAGTCCGGCAACATTGATCCAGGTTGCTTCTATACCTTGCACGCTTGAGGTATTTACATTGGCCCATCCGTTACTCCTTGCCCATGGATTAATAAGCAATTGCTCGCCCCCATTGGTTCCCCTGCGGTCAGGGTTGCCTGCAAATGCATTGGCTGCGATAGCAATGGCCAAAACTGCTGTTATATATTTCATGTAGTTCATTTCAGTAATGTATTTTAATATTTTTAGAAAAATTAGAAAGTATCCAAGTCCACGGGCCTCATAACGCCGTACCATTTTATTATTTTTTCTCCAAGTAAATAACCATCTATATGCACTATATACAATCCACTGGCTATGGGCACTTGTGCCTGGTTTTTCATATCCCAGTCTATATAAGTATTATCGTCGTCTTTCTTTATTTGCCTTACCAAAGTACCGCTAAGCGAATATATATTTATGATACATTTGGGAGGCAGGTTAATAAATTTCACCCGTGTATCTAACTGCGAATTTTCGTAATTTGAAGCACCGTAATAAGGGTTTGGCACCACATTTATTTTATCCATCGCTATTTTGCCCAGGTCAAGGGAATGGTCAACCGCTATGTCATTTGTATTGAACGAATAGTAAGGGTAGCTATTATTTACCGTTGACGAAGTGGTATATTTTGCATAAGGTTTTGCCACACGCACACGGTAACGCACCTCACTGGGGATATTAAGTTTGCCTCCATCGTAGGTAATATTATACCCACTAACCATATATGGCATGGTAACCCATTGCACTTGCGAGGTTACCTGACGCTTGGTAGTTGCATTATTGCCAGCAGTGGTTAATATTTGCTGGTATGATAAACCTTCATCATAAGTTGGTCCTGTATAGTTACCATACTTAACAGGTGCACATACATATAAATAGTGCATACCGCCCCTCAGTAACCCATTAAAATTAGCAACATCAGCGGTAGGGTTCCACAACATATCTGCTCCATTATATCCTTTAAGCCAAGAGTTTTCGGCCATGATTATATTTAATCTTTCGCCTGTTTCTATATTAATGGCATAGCCGGGAAACCACGAACGGCCTCTGTCCGCTACATCATACTCAGGCACATAGTTGCCAGAAGGGTCTTTAACCATGCGTCCGGTCCACGATGCGTGGTCACGCATACTCCATTTTAATCTATTTCCCTCAGCTAATGCTGGGTCTTCGCTCATTTCTACTACCACACAACGGGTCCATTTGCTTTGGTCTGGCGTAAGTACCAGATCTATACTGGGTATGTTTGCCATTGAGTTTTCGCTTTTGCTTGACACACTTGAGCCTTCAAAAGCAGGCCCATAAGTATTATCTCCTGCTGCATTTCTTGCCGCTCTCGAACATAGTTTATAAGGTGCCATTCTACCATCACATATTTTTTCATAATTTTCATAGGGATCCAATGGATCAGCATCCAAGGCAGTTATCCCGCATTTCGCAAAATCATAGGTATATTTTGAAGCGTCATTAAAACCACACTGAGCATCAATCCCATAATTTGTTGCACCACCTCCTACTACACCTGAACGAATCCAATTGCTAGTAGGACTACCATCTACATCTTTCACACCCGTTAACCATTTACGCGTGGGGTCGCTAAATTCTACTGATGATTCTATAGCCCCATAAGTTTTGTCTATATTATCATTTACCCCAGGCTGATTGGGCTGTTTCATACTAATAGAGAAGCCATATTCTTTGATAATCTGCTCATTGAATTTTTTGAGTGTATTATTAGAATAAGTTTCTTTAAGTGTAGTTTTATTGTAGAGAATCCATATAGCAGTATCGGTTAAAACATTAGTTGGATTAACCACCACTTTGGGTATATCTTTTATAATAAATTCAAAATCTGCTTTGGGTACTTTCAAGGGGTCAATTACAGTTACTTTTATTGGGCCATAGCCATTGGTATAGGTAGGGAATTCCATTTTGCCATCACGTAATATTTGTTCCATAGATGCTTTGGTTAATTCAAGAGAATTGCCACCGTTACCTTGTCCTTCTATACGTTTTATCATTGGGCCTGAACCATATAATGAATTAATTTTTGAACCACTGCTTGTCGGGTCTGGTTTATGTGGGATAGCTGTGTAACGCTTTACATTGAGCCGACCAGCTAGATATTTTTCTCCATTTTGATTTTTAGTATCGTTGGTTAAATTAGCATAGGCAATTACCATAAAATGGTATTGTTTGAAATTAACCAAGCGTTTGTCGCCCGTGGCAAATAAATCTTCCTTTACACTAAACGAATGTATAATACCCGCATTATTTCCTATTACTTTTGAGATAGGTACTACTTGGCTAACAACAGGATCGAAATACCTATTTATTAATTGTGTAACATCATCCTGCACGTCCATTTGTCTTACAATCCTAGCCTTTTCAATATTATCCAAATCGCCGGTGGTAACTCCAGCATCTTTCAACTGATATATTTGATACCCCTGATATTTATATATAAAACTATCTTTGGGGTCTCTCGAAAATGAATTTCTCACCGCTCCTCTATAATTCTCACTCTCATCTGTTTTTTCAAGTGTTACTATTAGTTCATTGTCATATTCTTTTATACTTAAATCTGGCGACCTTGGGCCATCAATCAATTTAAAATTATTGTCAAAAAGCAATTGGGCTTTATCATCGGCAATTCTAAGCAAGCTGAGTGAACCTGTGGCACCACCAATGCTGCTTCTTGCCCACACAGCACCAATGGTAACTTCATTGCGTGCACCTGTTTTTAAGGTAAGCGGGCCGGCACTTTGTAGAAATCTACGGTCGGCTGGGGTATTTCCTGCATTTTTTTCAGTCCATCCCGAATTATTTACCGGGTCTCCATTAAACATAAAATTATAGGGGGTTGAACCTCCTCGGCCATTGCCTCCCGTGGTTACATGCTGCCCGTCTTGCCAAAGTGCCCTGAGGTAGTTATAATAATGCAGGGGTTTGGTAGGGTTGCCTATCACACTAAAATCATTGTTATAATACATAAATGCAAACAATGGCAATTCCAAACCGTTCTCATCTTTAGGGCCTCTAAAAAAATCTAACCCAACAGTAGGTGGATTTAAACCATAGCCTAAAATCCCCTCGTCATTATCATCGCCATTGTAACAATAGCCCAAGTTTCTTGATTCATCACAACCTACATAGTCATCGGAATAGTTACCCAAGTCAGGGTCAATCCATTGCCCAAAATAACAATCTTTTACAGGTTCGCCGTAATTTGTTATTTCAGTGGAATAAAAGGTCATATTATTTATTTCATCATTGGTAGTAAAAGCAAAAGCTGTTGTTTTAAGCTGCAGCCCAATGGGCACACCTTGTGTTTCGGAATGTATATTACCGATATCATTATATACAAACCACAATGCCTGGTCGCCTTTCACATCGGGATAATCGCCCTGTGTGGGATTGTATTCCGGCCCTCCTGACATATTAATATAAGGAGCCATGTAAAATTCTTCTCCATAGCCTATATTCCCATTACCCGGCCAGTCTAATATAGCTTTGGTAAGGTTGGAATTAGGGTCTTTTATAAAAAGATCTATTTCTTCGCGGGTAACTTTATATACCTTATCATAATATTCACAGCGTTCAGGGGCAATTTTAGCTGATGAGGTAAGAGAAGATACAGAGTCTATAGCACCTGCAAAAAAATCTATACCATTTTGGCGATAAGTCATAGCTGCGAGTTTTAAGTTATTACCCGCATCTACCCCACCTATCCATAGTGACCCAGCAAATATGGAGTGCTTGCGAATGCCATTGGGATCGGTTATTTTGGGTACTTCATACTTGGCACTTATCAGGTTCCACCACATGTCGCCACCGTTCAGGATGGTGGTACGTACATTGTTGATGTCCAGATCTACCTGAGCAGTGGGTGCTTTACAACCAACGGCCATGGTGCGGAACAAATTATTGTCAACATGCGATGGGGGCGTACCTATTATTTCGCGGGCTTGCGACACATTTCCCACCACACCTACTAATAATGCTGCGAGCAACCATTTGCTTTGCTTGATAAATATATTCGTGATTTTCATAACCTTTTTGTGTTTAATATTTTTAATTAGAAATTATATTTTAGACCGATCCTGAACAACCTGGGATTGTAATAATTAGCAGGGCTATTTACGCGGACATTATACAAATCGGTGAACGATTGTGCTGAGTTGGCAGTGGCCGCAGCTTTACGACCAATTTCTGAAGAAAGATAACCATCATCACTGGCCGAACCTGTGTAGCGATAAACTCGGGTAATGTTTTGTATATTGAATATATTGTTTATCCATAAATATACATTCACAGCTTTTGGGGCTTTCTTCTTTTCACCTGTACTTTTAATTAATACTGTTTTATCTATGGTCAGATCAATTAAGTACCTCCATGGGTTACGCGAACCGTTTACCGTGCCCCTAATTTGTGAACGCTGCACCACACCTGCTTGTCCCTCGTTAATGGGTTGAGAGTTTGAAGTATAGGGAGTACCGCTTTGTGCCTGGAAGGTAAAGTTTACACCTGCATTTTGCAAGGGGTATATATCTGTGGCTTTGCCATTGGCATCCTTACCACCTTTAATTTTGGGGCCGTCTTTATCATTATAATGGAAATCGAAAATTCCCTTAATATTATGCCTGGTATCGTAATCCAAAGGGAACAAAGTGCGAAGATTGGGCTGGCCTGCATTAAGCAACGATTGGCTAGAAGCTGCGTTTGAGCCCGTACCATCAGCAAACTGCAACATATAATTGGCAGAAAGATTGATGTTTTTATTTGGGCCTGCGTCTCTGATTTCATATTCTACACGGAAACTTTTTACAGTTCCAAAGTCGAGGTTGCCAAAAGTGGTGTAACTTATTGGATAGGCTTGGTTGTATTTAAAAAGCTGAACCAAGTCACGCATTTCGCTATAAGATGCAGTAAGGCTTAGTGCTGAATTGTTTGAAATTTGTTGTTTGAAACCCAGTTCATAGTCTGTTTTACGCACAGGTTTCAATGCAGGGTTATTGATAACCTCGGTAGAACGCTGTTGTAAAAAGTAATAATCATCCACGGTGGCCACTACACCTTCGGGCGGCCTTTGGGTCAATACATCATAGTTTACAAAAAACTGTGACTCGTCGTTTATTGGGAATTTGAACCAAATACGGGGCATAAAGTACAACTTGGGGCGGTATGCCTGGAAAGAATTAACGGTTAATTTTTGTTTGGGGTTATTGTCAACCAAATAGGGAGCAATACGTCCCGATGAGTTTCTGCGATCGTTAGCTAATACTGTAGGGTCGTTTAATTGTAAACCATTCTCGTCGTACCATTTGGTTAGGTTACTATTTTGGTTACTGGCACGGTAGCCCAAAATAGAAGTGGGGTTTTCTATGTCATTTACATAAACCACTGCATCATCATCCATTTGGGAGTTTAACTGTGCTGACAACTTGCTGTTTTCTGCCCTTACTTCTCTTACCGATTTAGCAGGATATAGGCAAAAAGGGTCTTTCAATACAGATTGGTTGGCATCGTATTGGTCAATACGAAGACCCACGCGGAAAATCAGTTCTTTAAATGCAAACTTGTCCTGTATAAAGGCCGATTGGTAAATAGGCTGGAAAGCTCCAATGGTGCGTTTTGCCGAATCATTGAAGAAATCAGCAAAACTTGGTTTGTTACCTTTTAGTTTCTTGCCCAAATAATCGTAGCCAAAATAATTGATATAAGAATTGCCATTGTTGAGCAATTCATCGGGACTAAAATAATCCAGTTTATAATGCTCAGGCCCATACATGTCCACATCCAGATAAGAATTGGGTCCTATAGGGTTGCCATTGTAATCTTTTGCCCCCACATCCATCAAGTGTTTACGCAGGTTACCGGTAAACACACCTTCACTCCTTACTACAGAATTGTAATACACAGTATCTTGGAAAACACCATTTGCATCAAATCGTAAATCAGGGTTAGAGCGATCGAGTGTGGGTTCAGCTTGTTTGCCAAGCTGCCTCATCAAAGACCATAGTGCAGTCGTGGTAGCGTTTCCGTTGGAGGCTGTTATATTCCACTGGCGTGAGAAACGCTGCTCGTATATAATACCAAATTGAAGGTCATGCTTTTTATTGGGGTCACGCTTGCTTTGCAAAGTAATTTCACTCATGGCAAACAAAGTATATATCTCACTTTGCGATTTGCCATAGCCCGAACCGGGAGAACCCACATTGCTCCACATAGAGTAAACGCTATTAGGGTTATCGCCATTAAGAAGTGCCAGGTTCGACCTTATCTGGTCTAGGTTAAACACTCTGCGACCAAGTTGTTCCTGGTAGGCATAATAATTTTTGGTATAATTTGCCCGCACAGCGTTGCGATTTTGTGCATCGGGGACAAACCAAACAGCGGTATCGGAATAGCCTGCTTGCTGATAGTAGGTGCTTATGGATATAGTGGTATCATGTCCATTAATATTGGTTTTGAATTGCTGCTTGGGGGCATTTACTCCACCTCCTATTAACTCGTAGTTCGGGGCACGTTTGCTAGTAAATGAGCCAATATACCCGTAATCAAAAATTTTATCTTTATGTGTGGCATCCAGGGTAAGGTTGTTGGCCTGTGTGTAATCCAACCTAATTTGGTAATAGGCATTGCTCACGATGGATTTACTTTCATCTTCATCCCCTTTTTTCTTTTCAGCACTTTTTAGGGTATGGGTAAACTTTACATAACCTGTAATGGTGCTGCCTGTAGAGTGGTTATTCTGCGAATAATTAAATAAGGTATTACCAAGACTGTAATTGATAGCATCTCTATAGGAATAAAAACCACCCAAATCAATTCTAACTTTTTTGGTAGGCTGGAATTTCAAGGCTCCGTTTAAGTTATAGCTATAACTGGGGGAATTGCGGCGTGCCTTGTCGTTCACCATATCGTCTTTGGTTACAAATTCAGCAGTGTTCATATAACCACCTGTGCCTAGTTTAGATGGCAGCAAAGGTGTTTGTTCTATCCTTTTCAATACATCATCTTTCAAATACCAGTTTCCAATAGCACTTGGGCTTGCGTCCTTTATGTATGTGTAATTGCCACCTATGGAATAACCCAGAACAACTTGCTCGGTTTTTTTCCGCTTGTTCCTTATCCATAGCGGCCCTTGCAAATATCCTTCAACCAAATTGTAATTATAGGGGTCGGTAAGTTTGGATGTAATTACTTCTATGCCGCCATGCGTTACACGCGAAGGACCTTTTAAGGTATAATTTACTACACCCCCGGTAAAGTCTCCGTACATGGCAGGTATGCCACCCACCAATACCTGTACTTGATCTATACTGCCACGGGGTATTGGACTATTAGAACGAACACCATCAATAAAAACAATATTGCCATTACCACGGGCACCTCCTATATTTCCAATACCACCTCCAAAACCAGTACCTCTCGCTGCAAAAGCAGTGACATCTCGGTTACCTCCAAGACTACTAATAGTTTTTACATCGAAAGTAGTTCCATTTCCGTCTCTAGGTATCAAGGGTGGCCTTTTATCTTTTTTATCTTTTTTAGTGAATCCTGGCATAATAACTTCATCTTTAATGAGAGCATTCATTTCATAGTCTGCAAAAGCTATTACTCCAACAGAAACTTTTAAGCTAAAGCTATCTGTGTCATAGCCCTTTAAAGTATAAATAACAATATAATCGCCTGGCGTAAGGGGTTTGAAACTAAATCCACCCACCTTATCGGTATAGGTAGCACCTGCCTCTGAACCTTCTTTGTATATGGAGACTTGCACACCGGGCAATGAAGCTTTGGTTTTGGCATCGGTTACGATGCCTCGCATTTCGCCATCGGAACTTTGTGCGTTGATGCCTGTAAATAAAAGGCAACCTAATGCTAGAATGAAAATCTTTTTCATGGTCATTGTTTTTTTCTTTGTTTAATCCGAGTAATGTGTCAACTTGTTCAGTATCAAAATTTATTGCACCGCGACACAGCTTTTGGGGCAACAAATAAAAAGAATTTTTTAACAGGTTGTAACTTCTTGGTGAAATTTCCCGTTTTTGTCCTCTTTTTAAATGCCTTAACGCTGTGTTAAAAATTATGGTTGCACACGATATATAAAACTTTTTAAGTGAACCCAGATTGTGGTATTCAAATATCAATAGGTCAATTGTTTAAAATTATATTTTCTCAATAAATGCACCCTGTTTTTTTCTGATATTTTAATCTAAACTGGGTCATTTTATACCCAATATTTTAATTATATTGTGGAAAAATGATTTGATCACTCCCTAATTATTCCGAAGACGACGATATGTGGCGGATAATATTCCGTCCCTACAGGACTTTCAAAATTACATTATTGTTTCTACCGATATTTCGTCCCTACAGGACTTATAGGCAAAGTCCCATGGGGACGAAATATCGGTAGATAAAGAGTATGACCCTGACAAAAGTCCTGTAAGGACGTGATATTGAATGTCCCGAATGGTTGTGAATCATTCCCCGCCAACCATCTTTTCAAAGTCATCTTCGCTGATGATGGGAATACTTAGGTCGGTGGCTTTCTTTAGTTTTTCGGGCCCCATTTTATCGCCTGCCAATAAATAATTTAGGCTTTTTGAAATACTGCCCACGTTTCTTCCGCCGTTATTTTCTATCATGCACTTTAATTCGTCTCTACTGTATTTTGCAAATACGCCACTTATCACAAAACTTTTACCTTCCAGTATATTTGTTTGGGGCGATTGGTTCTCGTCTTCTTTAATACTTAATTGAACTTCTGCTTTGCTCAGTTTATCAATTATGTGTTTGGTTTTGGGGTCTCTAAAATAATTATGTACACTCTCGGCTATCTTATCGCCTATCTCATCCACCAATATCATTTCCTCAACGCTTACTTCCGATAATTTGTGGATATCACCAAAGGCTTTTGCCAACTTTTTCGCTACTGTTTCTCCTACCATACGAATTCCTAAGCCGAACAACAATCTCTCAAAAGGTATCTGCTTCGATTGCTCAATCCCTGCCAAAATATTTTGAACGGATTTATCCTGTAGTGAGCGTTTCTTGACCTCACCCTCTTGCCCCCTTTCCAAAGGAGAGGGAGTTGTTTCAAACTCAAGCCCTATTAGTTTATCATACGTGAGACTATATAAGTCGGCGGCACTTTGTATCAATCCTTTTTTATATAATCCTTCCACGGTTTCGCCACCCAGGCTATCAATATCCATAGCTTTACGACCAATAAAATGTTCTATCTTCCCTACTATCTGCGGCGGACAACTATTCTCATTGGGGCAATAGTGATTGGCTTCCCCATCTTTTCTTATCAGTTCAGTTCCACACTCAGGGCAATGTGTTATATATATATGTGGGTGGTCGTTTTTTCTTTTCGATAAATCAACACCCGTAATTTTGGGAATAATTTCACCGCCCTTTTCTACATAAACGGTATCGCCCTCACGCAAATCCAATCGCTCAATTTCGTTGGCATTATGCAGTGATGCTCTCTTAACAGTAGTGCCTGCAAGTTGTACAGGTTTTAAATTGGCAACGGGAGTTATTGATCCTGTTCGGCCTACTTGGTACGTTATTTTTTCCAGAATGGTGGAAACACTCTCCGCTTTAAACTTATAGGATATAGCCCAACGCGGAATTTTGGCGGTAAAACCCAGCTCTTCTTGTTGGTGATAATCGTTCACTTTTATTACCACGCCATCAATTTCGTAACTCAAATTATGGCGTTCCTTATCCCAATAATCGATAAACTTATATATATCATTTAAGTTTTTGCACACTGTTGCATGGTCTGATACTTTGAAACCCCAATCGGCAGCGGCTTGCAAACTTTGTATATGGTTGTCAAATGGATTATCATCAATATATAAGAAGTATAGAAACGCATCGAGCGGGCGTTTGGCCACCTCAGCACTGTCCTGCATTTTAAGTGTACCGCTGGCAAAGTTTCGTGGGTTCTTATATAGCTTTTCTTTTATTTCTTCTTCGTCCAATCCTTTCTCTCGCAGCTCAGCCGCATATTCCTCATTCAATCTGTCAAAAGTTTTGCGGTGCATGAATACTTCTCCGCGTATTTCAAAAGTTTGTGGCCAATTGCCTTTTTGCAAATGCAACGGGATGCTGCGGATGGTTTTTACATTGGTGGTCACATCATCGCCTTGGGTACCATCGCCCCGGGTAACGGCTCTTTGTAGTTTTCCGTTTTCGTAGGTGAGGCTGATGCTCAATCCGTCGAATTTGAGTTCGCACACATATTCAACACCTTCGTTTTCTGTGTTAGCTGTGGGTGCTTCAAAATTAAGCTGTGCTTGTGCTGCTGTGGCTGATAGATTTACTGCAATTCCTAATCCTTTTCGCACCCTAGCATCAAA
>JAYVCI010000029.1:0-27891 GCA_043750035.1 Chitinophagaceae bacterium | reverse complement strand
GGGAAACATGCAAGTATAATAATTAAGTTTTTTATGATACATTTGTTAACCACATCATTTTTAAAAATGGTTGCACAGCCTTATTAAAACCTATACTTTTGAAACAAAATATCTCCACTATGCCGATAGATACAAATATATTTAAAAAAGCCATACAAAAAGGAAACGAAGTATGGATTGCTCCCAATGCCACAGTGCTTGGCCAAGTTACTTTGGGCCACAATTGTACCATTTTATTTGGAGCAGTAATCCGTGCCGATAATGACCAAGTAAATATTGGTGCTCGCAGTAATATACAAGACAATGCCGTGGTGCATGTCGATCCAGGAGTGCCAGTAAACATTGGGCACGATTGTACTATAGGCCATGGGGCAGTAATACATGGTGCAACACTGGGCAACTATGTACTGGTAGGGATGAATGCAACCGTATTAAACAATGCAAGCGTGGGCGATTATTGTATTATAGGTGCAAATACTTTGGTGCCCGAAGGGATGCAAATACCTGAAGGTTCATTGGTGGTAGGAGTTCCCGCTAGAATAATAAAACGATTGAGTGAAGAGCAAAGGGAGAAAGTGAGAGCGAATGCGAATGCCTATGTGGAACTGGGTAAGGTATATGCCGAGAATTTTGGGGTAGGGGATATATTGTTGTAGGGGCAAAAAATTTTTTGCCCCCTACGCATCATTGCGTTCCGATAAGGGGCAAAAAATTCCTGCCTCTGGTTGGCCTTGTCGCCAACCAGCCACCCCCTTCCCACCCGAGACAATTTGCAATCGTATTGAAAAAGGCTTTGGGTTTGCAACCAAAAGATATTCGATAAAAAAATATACTGCGGCTACACACAGCATTCCTTGCACAATACGATTATTAATTGTCTCGGGGTCGTAGATGCCATTGTGGGGTTATCCAAACATTCTGCTTTGCCCTTCATCATTGGTTAAATAGTTAAACTCACTTGGATTTTTCGCATCTTGAATTCCCCCATATTTATTTACGGTTTCTCTAACAATATTCATAGAACCATTTAAATCATTTTCAATATCCTTACTTGTAAATCGAAGAACTGACCATCCCTTACTTTCCAAAAGATTATTTCTCTGTTTATCATTTCGCACGCTATCATTATCCATGTGATAATGGTCGCCATCAACTTCAATATCTATATTTTTATTTTTACAAAATAAAGCAAAGTCAAGAAAGAAATTCCTTTTACTTACTGAAATGAAATACTCACGTTCAGCATACATACTGTTTTTCATCATCTCATTCCAGAATTTATTTTCTAATGAACTATTATTAAATAGAAAATTTATTTCTTTAGAACTAAAAAATTTTTCTTCTGAAGTAGGAATAAATAAAATTCTTCTTGGTCTTAAACTGATAATCGGTATTGGTAATTGTTTAAGTGGTGCAAACTCTATTTTAAAATATTCTTTATCTGTTTTTTCATTTTGAATTTCATTAGGGAACAATTCTTTTCTTTTTACAACTGATATTTTTCTTATTTCAGCAAACCACTGAATTGTAGACTTCTCTTTTTCAAATTCACTTGTGTGATAAAATGAAATTAATTTTGCATTTCCATTTCTAATAATTGGAGGAGCATTTTTTATAGGTATTCTGTACCACAAATTTTCTTTAGCAATCCTAAAATCGTTTTTATTATTCATCAAAGCAACAAGGACATTATTCTTCACCCCACAAAACTACAACCTTCATTTCAAAACAAAAAACTTCTTCAATTCGGGGGATTGCGGGTCAAGCCCGCAATGACGCAAAACTGACCACTAACCAACCCGAGACGATTTGCAATCGTCTTGAATAGGGCTCCACCTTTTTTCTTTGTTCAGAAAATATGTGGCTCAATTAGGAGAATATGATAAAAAATTTTGGTAATGTCATGGTTAAAGGTAGTTCAGTTTACAACTAATTGACACACAATAATGATTTTTAAAATCAAGAAGTTTTGTTTGGGTCATGCTTATCTACATCGACAACATTTATTTTGTTCTTTTTGAAATAAATATCTCTTATTATAACTCCAAATATGTTTTCAAAATCGTACATATTGTACCCTTTTTTATATGCGTATGTTTTTAGAGTGTCTAACTCGTTTGAATTTAAGAAGTCGTAATACTTTTTACCCAGTTCAAAACACGCTTCCTGTATAGTATAGGGGTTTGCATCATGGTTAAGTTTCTTTTTGATTGTAGGTTCTATGTCTGTCCATTTTAGCCCAGTTGTTTCTTCCGCTTTTATGTCATCAGCAACTTGTTTCCCAAGTACTGTTAAAGATATAGGGCTTTGCCTTTTCGTGAACTCATTGTTTTCTCTCCTAAATACAGAAATAAAAGCCTTTATTTCCATTATATCAGTTTTGATAGTGTCTATGTTTGTTTCAAACTTATTAATAACCTTAAACCTTTCTACTACTTGACCCCCTTTGTATACAAGAAAAAACAATACGCCAAAAATCATAGCGATAGAAGCAAAACTTCCCGCAGGGCTTTCAAGTATTTTTATGAATGTTTCCCACATAATAATTTAGGTTTGCATGATAGCAATAATGGTGCAAATATATATATAAAGACAAATGGTCTGCATCACATAAAAAGTAAATGTTACATTACATCAAGTAAGACCTTTTTGAGTAATAATCGGTTTTGTTTTGTTCGCAAAGATATGTTTGCAGTATGAAAAAACTAATTTTTATTTTATCCCCACCCCCTTCCAGCCCGAGACGATTTGCAATCGTATTGAATAGGGCTTTGGGTTTGCAACCAAAAGATATTCGATAAAAAAATATACTGCGGCTACACACAGCATTCCTTGCACAATACGATTATAAATCGTCTCGGGTCGTGGTTGAACACAACAAAAAACCCTTAAATCCTTATCCCTTTCTTATCGCAAACTCTTGGACAGTTTCAAACCTTTTCAATAGTTGTCCCCATTAATTTGTTAGAAAAAAGCTGGAGTTCAACGGAAGTTTCCCGGTGCTGACAAAATATCGCATAACCCCCAACAAGTTCGTTTTCCTTGCAGCATGCTTCTGCTCTGCTCCCAACAATGTTTTTTTTGCCCTAAGCAACTATTCCTTCAATATCGTTGCCTGCTTATCTTTGCCAGCAAAAAAAACAACATGCAAGATTTATTTGAAAAACTTGAACGTAATATGGGGCCGCTTGGTATGCACGCCAAACAATCGCACGGGTATTACACATTTCCAAAACTAGAAGGCGAGATAGGGTCTCACATGTTTTTTAGGGGCAAAGAAAAACTGGTATGGAGCCTCAATAATTACTTAGGGCTAGCCAACCATCCGGCAGTACGCAAAGCCGATGCAGAAGCTGCTGCAAAATACGGAATGGCATACCCCATGGGTGCAAGAATGATGAGTGGCGAAAGTAGCAATCATGAATCATTGGAGCGTGAGCTGGCAAGTTTTATAGGCAAGGAAGAAGTTATTCTTTTAAATTTTGGCTACCAGGGAATGGTGAGTGCCATTGATGCGTTGGTTGATAGGCATGATGTAATTGTGTATGATGCCGAAAGCCATGCATGTATTGTTGATGGCGTTAGGCTTCATGCTGGCAAGCGTTTTATATTTAAACATAACGATGTGGCCAGTGCCGAAAAGCAACTGCAAAGAGCTACCGAATTGGTTAAAGATACCTCTGGTTCTATTATACTAATTACCGAAGGTGTTTTTGGAATGAGCGGGGCACAGGGCAACTTAAAAGATATTATAGCACTTAAAGAAAAATATAGTTTCCGCATCTTTGTGGATGATGCTCATGGATTTGGCACTATGGGCAAAACAGGAGCAGGCACAGGCGAGGAACAAGAATGTATGGACGGAATAGATTTGTATTTCAGTACGTTTGCAAAAAGCATGGCATCAATAGGTGCTTTTATAGGCAGCACTAAAAAGATGGTGGACTATCTGCGTTATAATTCACGCTCACAAATATTTGCCAAATCGTTGCCCATGCCATTGGTAGAAGGAGCCAGGAAAAGATTAGAACTTTTAAGAACACAACCCGAACTAAAAGCAAACCTGTGGAAAATAGTAAATGCACTTCAAAATGGATTGCGTGATGCAGGTTTTAATATCGGTATTACCACCACACCTGTTACGCCCGTGCTTTTAAATGGAACAATTCCTGAGGCCACTGCACTTACTTTGGACTTGCGTGAGAACTATGATATATTTTGCTCGATAGTAGTTTATCCGGTAGTGCCCAAAGATGTGATCATGCTTCGACTTATACCTACAGCGGTGCATACTATAGCAGATGTGGAGCGAACCATAAAAGCTTTTAAAGTGGTTAAAGAAAAACTGGAAGCAGGCAAGTATAATGTAGCACAAATAGTTGAGGCGGGGGTATAGTATCCTTCCCTTTTCAATTATACTATTTCAATAATTTCCTTATTCCAACTTCCACTCCTACTGAGAAGTTGTGCTGTTTGATAGGCACTTCTTTACTGAATGCTGAAATAGGACTATACATACCACGGATACCACCAGATATTTTCAGATCAGGTCTTCCCAAGATAGGCAATAGCCAACCACAACGACCCATCATGTCAATGCCGATGCGTTGAACTGAAACTTGATTTATGGGAATAAAAACACCTGATTGCATACTTTGATAATCTTGAATATCTCCACGAGCAGCAAGCAATATATTCACAGACATACCTCCACCTGCATAAAAAATAAATGCAGTTTTCTTGATATTTGTTTGCCATTCAAACAAGACAGGGATTCTTATGTAATGAAACTTTTGATCGCCATTAATTGCATTGCCTTTTTCTAATTTATAAACGGAATCTTTTATATAAATATAGCTTGCAGTAGTATCATATTTTTTCATTGTAGGGTCAACTTCCACAAAAACCTTCTTTTGTGCTGTAGATACGGTGTAACTTGCACTCAAGCCCTGTATATTATATAACAGCCCACTTTGCACATTCCAATTTTTATTTAAAGAATAGCCCACATTTATCCCAGCCCCAAGTTTTAACAACCTTATCTCAGAGTTGTTGCGTTGGCTTATATAATCAGCCATATCTGCACCACCCTTAAGCTTGCGGAAGGAATAGGTTCCCATTACGACAGGTTCAACAAACCATTTTTGTATTTTCACGGGAGGGTTTTTTCTGATAGCCTTCTCTTTATCTTCTTTTGTCTGGTCTATGGTTTTTTTGTCAACGGGTACCTCGGTAATTAATACTTCTTCTTCTGTCACATTTGCTCTAGGTTGCTCTGCCTCTTTATCAGGTTCAACAACGGCAATGGATGCTGTATTTTCAGCCATATCATTATATGGATTATTGACCGGGCGGCTAGTTTTATTAGTGGTATAAGGTGCTACTACTATATTTGCTAAGGTTTTTCTGGGCGTACCCGTAGTCTCAATCAAATTTTTATTGCTTGTTATATTATTTGAAGTGTTGGCATCTTTCGCCCATACTTTTTCTTGAGTAGTATTGTTAGATTGTAAAGTGGTGTTATCAGATTTGAACTGATAATAGCCCATTAAACCAGCAATTAGCAATAACCCCACGGAGCCATAATACCACCATATTAGTCCCGCCCTTCTTTTCCTTTTCTGGTCGGCTAATATATATTCCCAAGCACCACTTGGAGCTTGTTTTTCATCGTCGCCCAACTTGGCAAACAGATTATCTATGTTGTCTAACTTGTCCATAACTATGTTGTTCTAATTGTTTTAATTTTTCTTGTAATAATGCCCTTGCTCTAAACAGATTGCTTTTAGAAGTGCCATCGCTAATGTTTAGCATCTTTCCTATCTCGTTATGGCTGTATCCATCCACGGCAAAGAGGTTGAACACTGTTTGGGCCATTGGCGGAAGCTGTTTTATCAGCTTGGTCAACTCCTCCATTGTGTATTGTGCATTGTATGGTGTGTACGATGCCCCCTTTTCCCAATCTACCGTATCAATGTCTACATCCCCAAACCTCCGCTTGGCCACATTGTAATGGTTCAGTGCCGAGGTTACAACCACCCGTCTCACCCATCCTTCTAGTGAGCCTTTGTGGCCAAACTGGTGCAGGTAATCGAACACACGGATGAAAGAATCCTGCAATAAATCTTTGGCCTCATCAGCATCGGCTGTGTAGCGTAAACAAACAGCCATCATTTTGTTAGCGAATTTTTCGTAAATCCACTTTTGGCAGGCATGGTCTTTTTTTATTGCCCCCTCTATGATTTTCTGTTCCTCTAGTTCGTCTATATGGTTTCGCTTAGTCACAAGGTTGTTGTAATGACAAATTTACTTTTAGGATGGTTGTGTTGCGTGGGATTTTTTTCTAAAACATTTTGTTTTTTCAGTATCGGGAATTTAATGAAATTTCTTAGATTATTCCGCTGCCGCAATATTGTTATACAAATATAGGGATAAATATTTTTGAATATATTATTTGCCATCATTTATTTTGTGGCCATTGTTCTATGAGTGTCCCAAAGTATATATATCAATTGATTGTAAATGGCGAAAGTGAAATACTCGACTTTAAGAAAACGATAACATCAGTAAGCAAGATAGCCAAAACCATGGTTTCGTTTGCCAACCACAAGGGCGGCAAATTGTTGGTGGGGGTTAACGACAATGGCAGCATCAGCGGGATTCGGAGCGACGAAGAAAAATATATGCTTGACATGGCCGCAGGATTCTTTTGTAAACCAGCCATAGATATAACGATTGAAGAGTGGGAGTTTGAAGGCAGAACCATTTTGGAGGTGACAATCCCAAAAGGCGAGCACCGGCCATACTCGGCCAAAGACGAAAATGGGAAGTGGTGGGTTTACATCCGGTTAAAGGATGAAAGTTTACTGGCAAGCAAAGTAATGGTTGACGTATTGCGTAAGCAAAACAGCGATGAGGGTGTGAAGATTAGCTATACCTCAAAAGAAAAAGCACTGCTCGATTTTTTGACAAGCCACGACCGCATTACTGTAAAAGAATTGTGCAACATGCTGAACATAGCACGTTGGCGGGCACAGCGAATGCTGGTAAACCTAGTAAGTATAGGCGTGGTGAGGGTCCATAATACAGAAAAAACGGAGTTCTATACTTTATAAAAGTATTATGAAATTGTAAGCACTACTTTTCCGAATTGATTCCCTGTGTGCAACAAATCCAAAGCATCTTGTGCCTGTTCCAAAGGAAATATATGACTAACTATTGGTGTAATTTTATGCTTGTTCACAAAAGCCAACATATTCACAAAATCTTCATTAGAACCCATAGTGGAACCAATGATAGCTATTTGCCGCCAAAAAATTTTGGCAGGGATAATGTTTCCTATGTTACCTGCGGTGCCGCCAAAAACAACAATTTTACCACCCGGTTTGCAGCAATCTATTACCGATCCAAAGCCGCTACCGCATGCAGATTCAATAATAACATCAAATTCTCCTGCATGTTGCACCAGCTCTTTATTCCAGCGGTCTTTTTTATAATTTATACCGCCACTTGCACCCATCTCTATAGCTTTTTGTAATTTAGCAGCACTGCTGGTAGTAACCCATACTTCGTTACCATTTGCTATTGCAAACTGCATTGCCATTTGGGCAACACCTCCGCCCACACCCGTTATGAGTACTTTATCACTGGGTTGCAAATTGCCTTGTACCATTAATGCACGATAGGCTGTAAGCCCTGCAAGCGGTAATGCCGCTGCTTGGTGCCAATCCAAATGGGTGGGTTTTGGGTGGATAAGTTCAGCGGATATAGACACATATTCTGCAAAGGTGCCATTGGTAGGAGTACCCATAATTATATAATCCTTGGCCTGGTGTTTTTGGTTATTGCCCCAGTTAAGCCCTGGGTTCATAATCACCTCTTTGTGCATCCATGTTAAATCTACACCATCAGCAACCTCAGTAACCACGCCCGAACCATCAGAACCGAGTATTACGGGAATTTTAATACCTGCATACAGCCCCTGTTGCACAAATACATCGCGGTGGTTAAGTGCGGCAGCCTTTATCGCTACCAATACCTCACTTGCACCCACTTCAGGCTTAGGGCTTTCGGCTATTTGCAGGGGTGTGTTTAACTGGGCTAATATTGCAGATTTCATCCTTTACTGTTATTATCTATATACAGATAATATTAATTGGGCAGATGGAACAACCTATCCCAGCGTACTTTGTTTAGCCCTTTGGCATAGCTGTCCCAACTTAGCCATATAAACACCGCTTTGCCAACAATATGGTCTTCGGGAACAAACCCCCAAAAACGGCTGTCTTGCGAGTTATAGCGGTTATCTCCCATCATCCAGTAATAGTCCATTTTAAATGTGTAGCTGTTTAGCAATACACTCCCGTTGTAAGCCTTGCCGGCAGTCCATTGTATATCTTTCAACCCCTCATAGTCACGTATTGCTTTTTCATATATAAAATAATGGGCACTGTCCAAGGGCACTGTCATTCCTTTTTTGGGTATAACCAAAGGTCCATAAAAATCGAGCGACCAGTGATAAGCATCGGGTGCCCTGAAACCAAAATCACTGTGCATGGGGTCTCCTATTGGCTGGTCTTGTTTGTATATATTACGTTCCATTTTGCTCACATTGGGCAGTTTTTTTAGTTGTTCTGCTTGTTCGGTTGTGGCATAGGCTCTATAAGTTCCATTATTGTCGGGGGTAATATTGTCGTAATTGGTAGGGGAACCAGGAAAAAAATCTTTGTTATTATATAGTTCTGGGTTGTACCTAAAACCCATGTCGCGAAGGGTAGCGGGATCCAAAGGCGAGGTAACAGTAATGGTATAGTCTGCCAAATATTTTTCAGGCTTGGGTTGTAGTTTCCCATTAATATATACCTCGCTGTTTATTAGTTGCAAGGTATCGCCAGCAATGGCAATACAGCGTTTAATATAGTTTTCTTTTTTATCTACCGGCCGGTTGTTTTCTTTATCTGCGGGCCAGTTAAATACCACGTCGTCGCCACGCTGCACACTGCTAAAACCCGGCAAGCGGTAATAGGGCAGTTGTAGTGATTGGATATAGCTTTTTCTTTTCTCGGTAAAAGGTAAAGTGTGGTGGGCAAACGGAAACGATAGCGGCGTGATAGGCATACGCGGGCCATAGTGAAACTTGCTCACAAACAAAAAATCGCCGATAAGCAGCGATCGCTCCATGCTGGGCGTGGGTATGGTATAGGCTTCCATAAAGGCACTCCGGATAATTGTAGCTGCCACCACGGCAAAGGCTATGGCATCTACCCACTCACGCACCTTGTTTTTAGGCTTGGATGCATTGAAATAATGGTAATACAGAAATAACAGCCCTTCCCCAAGGAGCAATAAAGTGCCAATAGGAACAATGCCCGCCCCTGCAGCAATGAGCATAATAAGAAAAAAGAGGACGTTAAGACTTGATAAAGTAACAAACCAAAACCGCTGATTGCGGCTAAGCTTGGACCAATAAAGATGGAAAAACCCTTTTGATGGTTTGTCGTTGTGTGTTTTTTTCATTGCCGGCAAAATTGCCCTAGGATTACCGATTGGCCAAACAAAAAGTTACATATAATCAGTATTCTTGCTCTTTCTTATTTATTTTGTATTGTTAAATAAGCACAATAGCATTGTCCTTAACCTCTTAGCAATCTCTTCGGCAACACAATTGTGGCTTAACCTAATATTTACATCTGTGGGCTTGCCAATTATTGAGCAAAAAAAAACCGTTAGACAGCTAACGGTTTTTTTTTACAATTCGGCTCTCTAAATCGTATCGTCTTCAATCAAATGCTCGTCTGTCATATATCGCTTGGCCAACGTAAGAGCTAGTACAAACAATGGAGATACTGCCAACACAACCAAAGTAAGCCTTAACTGAGAGCCAGTTAACTGAGCTGCAATGCAAAACACAATAGCGGTTATTAAAAGCGGCCAAATAAATTTTGAGTTTGTCATTTTAGTAGCGTTAAAATAAAAAAATGGTGCTATTGGGTAAAAATTTTATACGTTTAAGTATAAGTACGCAATTTTAGCAAAATAGTTGCTTGCAAAAAAAATATTTTTTTAACATTTTGTTAATTACTGTGTTAAAAATAGGAGATGGGCTTAGTGGGGCGTAGGTTCTCTTTCCAGGTAAAACCTTTTAACCTAAATTTTTCAGTATTGGTTTTTTCTATGGGGTGAAGTACCGCTTTGCTTTTGCCTAAAAACTTAATCCCCTTAACTTTTTCAAGAGCGATAAAAACTTCCATTATGGGGCAATCTATTTCGTTCAATCCAATATATTTGTTGCTGTCTTCACGAGCGTAATATAAACTTTGCCCATTACCAAATACTTTTACGCGTTCAAGCTCACCCAAAGCAAAAATCCCTACCACACTATCACCCTTTATTTGGTTGTAGTGGGGCCCTTTTTCATGAGAAGCAATAAATCCTTTTTTTTGAAGAATGATGTGGTGTATTTGATCGTTGCTCAGGTATATAAAAATGCTATCTGCGGTAAGCTGGTTATTTGAGCTCCACAAGATTGGGTTTTTGAACATGGAGACATTGCTATCATCAATCATATAACAAAGCGTATCGCAAACGGCCTGTACATCATTTTTGAAGAGCCTTACTTTGCCCCAGGCATTCATTCTGCGGTCGTGCTTTATGGAATCGCCCTGGTAGTATAAAGTGTCAGCCCATATATATACCGTGTCTTGTCCCATAATTTTGGTGGCGAATGCATTGTTATTCATCTGTATCATTTGGGGTGCCTTATTATAATAACCCTCATTTCCCTCCAGGTGCATTTTTTCAGTGCTGTCAAAAAAATGGATGTGTCCATGGGCATAGCCTTTCCCCAGCTTTTGGTCGTAGTACAAGCTATCGCTATTCAGCATTTGGCTACCCGTTTTTATGGCAACATTGTCGGCAAATTTACCTACCTCTGTTTTGGTATCGTACCACCCTCTGCGGGCATATATACTGTCGGTTTTGGTTACAATAGTTGTTGGGCCAAAAAATTTAGACTCTTCATTGGCAGTATTATAGATAAGCGTATCTGTTAGCAACAAATACTCCGGATTGGTAAGTTTTACTCGCTGCCTAAAATGGGCTTCTTTATCCTGTGTCCAATACTCGCCACGCAAGCTTGTAAGCACACTTTCTTTGTTAGTGAGCTTTCCGGGTGTGGTATAATATGCTTTTTTATCTTTTAGCGAATAATCGAGTTTTTCGGTATTTAAAGTCATTTTACCTTGTGATAGCGATACATTCCCATCCAAGTGAGCCATTTTATCTTTGCTGCTGTAAAGCAAATGCCTTGCTGTTACGGTAACACTATCTGCTTGATTTATTTTTACATTTGAAAATGCTTCAAAACTTTGGTCTTCATCATACATATAGGCACTATCGCAGGTCATTATTGTGTTTTCGTTTTTTAGAGCAACGTTGCCAATGAGCCTTTTTACATTGCCATACCTGTTTTGGTCAAAGCTCATTTCATTGCTGTTCAGTATTTCGATACGCGTAACTTGTTGTGCATAAGTAATGGCACAATTGCAAAAAAATGCAAAAATTAAAACGAGTATCTGGGAACTGTGGAGTTTCAATATAAATAGATGAGGTCACAAAATTAAGTGCAAATACTGTGTAAAATTGGATTTGTAAGCCTGTAAGCTTTATTTTGTGGGTTAAAAAGCAATGCGGGGCATACAAACAAAATTTGAAAAACATATCAAGTCCAATTCTCTTTTTTCTAAACTGGATAAGTTGCTTGCGGCTGTTAGTGGTGGCAAAGACTCTATGCTGATGGTGCATTTGCTTGTGGAAGCTGGTTATGATATTTCGGTTGCCCATTGCAATTTCCAACTTAGGGGCGATGATAGTTTAGGCGATGAGAAGTTTGTGAAATTATACTGTAAAGAACATGGAATCCCTTTTTTCTCAACCAAGTTTGACACAAAAAAATACGCAAAACAAAACAAATACGCTACGCAAGAAGCAGCTCGTAACTTAAGATATGAATGGTTTGAAGAGCTTTACAATAAACACGGTTTCAATTATATTTTAACAGCCCACCACAAGGATGACAACCTGGAAACTATACTGCATAACCTTGTTAAGGGTTCTAAACTAAGGGGCTATGCTGGTATTTGGGAGAAGAGAGCCCATGTGGCGAGGCCCATGTTATGTTATAATAGAAAAGAGATTGATACCATTTGCAAAGAACTAAGCATTGAATGGCGTGAAGATGTAAGCAATAAAAGCAATGACTATAGCCGCAATTTCCTAAGGCACGAGGTAATACCATTATTGAAAAAAATAAACCCAAATATTGAAGAAACAGTATATGACAATAGTAGAGCTACTCAGCAGTATATTGATTTTATAGCTATAAATTTGAGCGAGATTGAAAAAAAATGTATTAAAAAGAAAAAAGAATATTTATACATACAGATAGATAAGTTACTGAAAAACAAAGTTAATGAAGTATTGCTGTGGGAAATTTTAAAAAAATATGGTTTCAATTACGCAACCTCACAGAGCATTTTTTTGTCATTTCAGTCACAGTCTGGCAAAATATGGGAAACAACATCTCACCAAATTTTGAAAGACCGTGAATGTTTAATACTCAGAGAAAAAATGGAAAGAAAACTACCCATATATAAAATCACAGAAGAACAGATAGGTTCATTTAGACAAAAAGTAGGAGATCGGGAATTGCAAATTCAACATGCTTCTAATGATGTTTTATTAGGTCCTACAGCAATTGCTATCGCAAAAAAGAAACTATCGTACCCCATTACCCTCCGACTTTGGAAACCCTCTGACAAAATAATGTTGAAAGGCATGAACGGAGCTAAAAAAGTAAGTGACCTGCTAACTGACCTAAAGATGAACTTATTTGACAAAGAACAGGTATTTGTTATACAAAATTCTGATGGAGAATTGGTTAATATAGATTTTCTGAGAACTTCGAAAAACTTTATGGCATCAGAAAATAATGAGAACAACTTGATTATAAGCACCGTAAAATAATTTTTAATATTCACTTACAAACCTCTAAATTCGCATGTTAAAATTTTACCCAATTAACTCTATGATAAAACTATACAAATGTATTGTTTTACCCTCAATAATAGCAAGCATTTTCATGCTGTTATCTAGCTATAGCAACGTAGCAAATGCTCAGTGCTCCAGTTTGGTTTTGAAGGCCGTAAAAACGATTCGCAACTATACCAATACCAGTGACTCTACCATATACATAGATAAGGACAGTTCCTGCGATTACTATACGGTAAGGCTTAAAATATCGGGCTACCCTTCTGGCTCCCAGTTTAAATATTATTTTGGAGCAAGTTCGATAAATCAATATGCCGATACTGCAAGCAAACAATATGTGGGCTATAATGGCTATATCAACATAAAAGTTGAAGTGCTTGACGGCAATGGCAGCCTACTTTGCACCATAGTGCGGGACAGCATGTACAAACTAGGTGTGGCTACTGCACCCAAAATATCCTTCTCGCCAGCTATATTGTGTTTCGGCCCTGATACTTTAACTATTATTGACAGTACCCCAAATATTGTAAGCAGTATTATTATTATTGACGGAACTGTTTATCAAAACAACCGAAATATTAAGCATAAAATAACCACGACAGGCTGTAAAAAAGTAATCGTAAACCTGAAGAACACCGATGGTTGTGTTATAAGTAAAACTTATGATTCTGCAACTTGTGTATATAATAAAGTAGATGTTGATTTCACCTCACCCGATACAGCGGGGTGTTTAATACACAAAGCCACATTTACCCCGTCAGTAAGTAGCAATGGGACCACCCTGACAAGTTATCTGTGGAGCTTTTCAGGCGGAAGCCCATCATCCGATACAAACTTGACACCTCCAAAGGTCACATACTCATCGGTAGGTCAATATGATGTGTCTTTACAAATAACCAACTCTGTAGGATGCACTTTCACCAAGTATAAGAAAGATTTTCTGCGGACCGGTGATACTGCAGCCCTTCAAATTAGTGTTAAGGATACGGCCCTTTGCAAAGGGGTAAATGATACCTTTATTATAAAAAACCGTGCTTCTTTTACAGGCGGCGTGGCTTATTGGTATTCCTCAAACAATTGGTCTTTATACCAGCCCAGTGCCAAGTCAGACACCTTTGTTGGTGCATTTGCAAATTATGGGGTAAGTACAGTAAATCTTCGGTTTACATGGAATGCTTGTAAAACCTATTATAGCTGGCCTATTACGGTGTTATACCCTAGAGCCGCACTTGGTGCTCTTGATAGTATCTATTACTATTGTTCAGCCCCCGCAACTTTTAAACTTAGATCTCTTTCGGCATTACAAGGATGGCTGCCAACCACGGGCACCAATACCTATGAATGGAAAATTTCAGACAGTGCGGGGAAATTTACTCCTAGCTCTGATTCAACAACAACACCGAATGCCGCAGACAGCATCTTTATTACTACTCAAAAAAAACCTGGCGACTATACTGTAAAGTTGAAAATAAAAAATACCGCAAATGGTTGTGTGGATAGTTTTACTACAAATGCAGGATATTTAAAAATTAAAGACCCCAAAGCAACTATGAGTATTAGCCCCAAAGTGCTTTGTCCTTATGATTCTGTTTTGATAAAAAACACCACATTCCCATTTACCAAAGATACAATCAGAAAAGAGATCACCATTTTTAATAAACTAGATACGACTAAAATTCTTAGGTTTAAATACACGCAGTTTGTGGGTATGGATACGGTGCGTCACAAGTTTACAGATACAGGAAAATATTTGGTGCAGCTTATGGTATATACTGATGCTGGGTGCAGGGATACAATATGGGATACAATAACTGTCGCATTTGCTAAAATAGATTCCATAGAGGCAGATACAACTTTTATTTGTGCGGGCAATGGAGTTAATTTTACCACTTATATTTCACCCAAGGAATTCCCGACTACCAATTTAGGAGCACAAGAACAATGGTATTATAAAAACAAAGACAGTTCTAGCTGGCTAACAGGGTCATCATTTGTGGTATTTAACGACCCTGGGATATATGATGTAAGCTATGTATATAAACCTGGAACATGCAAAGATAGTGTTACACGAATGAAGTATATAAACGTGGGCTATCTAACGGGCGATTTCCAGGCTGCCACTACTTCGGGCTGCAAAAACACAGCTATTAAATTCGACACCCTATTATATCCACTGAGTGTAAATTATCACCCAATAAAAACTTCAAAAACACTTAGATATGTGTGGTCGGTAAACCCCAGCACAAATGTAACCATTGCAAAGGATACACTTCCCAGTACCAATATTACTTTTGGAGATAATGGAACTTATGATGTCACATTAAAGATAACAAACTCGGATGGTTGTGAATATATTATCACAAAAACAGGCTATATAAACATTGGTGTGGTTGCAGGGTTCAACATACCCCAGGGCGGTTGTGTAAAAGAAGACATTTCTATCACCGATGGTTCACAAAATAGCCCTTCCTCCTTTAAGTGGGAAGTATTGCCCGCCTCAATGGCCTCAAAGGTAACTTTCGACTCAACTATTTACGGAACACTCACAAGCCCCAAAGTGAAATTTTTAGATTCAGGGTGTTATCAGATAAGACAAACAGTGTATAAAGCGACCTGCAGCGATACGATTTCTCATTTTATATGTATTCAAAGAACCGTGCCCAAATTCTCTGCAAGCGATACTTTCTTTTACTGTGCACCCCAGTTGGCACGTTTTTATTCAGGCCAATCTATTAATGCTGTATTATATAAATGGGATTTCGGTGACGGCAATACCCTAACCTCCACCAGCGATAGTGCAGTTAACTATTATCAAACCAACGACTCGTGTAAAGACGTTACTTTGATTACCACCGATGCTTATGGTTGTTCGGACACCTTGTTTATCCCTTGCTTCATTAAATTTAGCGGACCGGTTCCCAAATTTAACTTAGCTAATAATATTGGCTGTGAACCACTTACAATTTCGATAGTTGACAAAAGCTACAAAATAAAGCAACCCACATTTGACTTTGGAGATGGCAATACGCAAACAAATGGCAGTGTTCCCACAAGCCATACCTACTATTCTCCTGGAGCCTCTTTGTACAATGTATATTACCCATCCTTGTCAGGCACCGATGATGCAGGTTGCTATGCCCAATACCCGTTGGCCAGCAATAAAAATCCCGACAGTGTTGTTGTGTACAAACGGGCCAAAGCATATTTCAGGTCAGACACCACAAAGCAATGTGAGCCCATGGAGATACAGCTTACAGATACTTCTAAATATTCAACCGTGTGGCGTTGGACCATTACACCAGCTACATTTAACTATTTGTACGGCACAGATTCCACAAGCCAGTTTCCTGTGGTTCACTTCGATCCAGGCACCTATACCATTAAATTATGGGTAACCAATGGTTCGGGGTGTGCAGATTCGATAATTAAAACAAATTATATTGTTAGTTACAAACGAGCAAACCTTGCCTTCTCGGTAAACGATACCGCAGAATGCAATAGTTTAACAGCCATATTCACAAATTCATCTACCAATGCAACGGGCTATGCTTGGGATTTTGGAGACGGGGCAACATCAACAGCCGCAAACCCAACACATGTTTATTCACCAGGATATTATAAAGTAAAACTTTGGGCAACCAATGTAAATAGTTGCCCAGATTCGCTTACTTATGATACCTTAATAGAAGTGTACGATATTCCAAAGCCCAAATTTGTGGTTGACAAAACACAGGGCTGCGAGCCATTTACTGCACAATTTACAGATTCATCAACTATTACCGATAGCGTATTATGGGATTTTGGAGACGGCACATTTTCAAACCTCAGAAATCCAACGCACAGTTATGTGCCCGGCACTTATACAGTTAAACAATATTGTTTTAACTTGTTCGGATGCGTTGACTCTGTAATTAAGAATAATTTGATTACCGTATATCGCAGAGCCATGCCCTCTTATTCTGTAAATGATTCGATAGGTTGTGATACGCTTGTAGTAACCTTTAGCAATACAACTTTATATGCCAACAGTTATAAGTGGGATTTTGGCAATGGTGTTACTTCTACTTTAGTAAACCCAAAAATTGGGTTTGGCATTGGTCAATATGATGTAAAGCTTTGGGCTACTAATTTAAACAATTGCCCAGATAGTATAACCATACCGGCCCGGGTATCGGTTAATAATAAGCCTAAACCCAAAATGTACACACCCATAGCTAAAGGTTGCGAGCCCTTTACTTCAGCTTTGTTCGGCGACTCAACATTATATGCATATGCCAATGGTTACCAGTGGGATATAGATGTAGATGGTACGATAGATTTTACTGCACAGAACCCTGTAGTATCGCTGCCCCCAGGAAAGCACTCAGTTAAATTGATTGCAACAAGTTCGTTGGGATGTTCGGATTCTAGTACAATAACAAATTTATTCACCGTATATATAAAGCCTACTGCAGATTTTGTGAGCAATAAACCAAGTACCTGTTTTGGAGAATCAGTATCATTTACAGATGTTAGTGTTTCTGATGTGGCTGAAACAAACTGGCTTTGGGATTTTGGCGATGCAACCACTGACACCAATCAGTTCCCCGCTGCACATACTTACCCTTCCCCAGGTTTCAAAACAGTGTCATTTTATATTACCAATTCAAATGGCTGTAAAGACACCATCACAAAAACCAATTTTATATTTGTTGACGATTCTATTCCACCTGTTGTTACCGAACTTAAATATATAACAGTAGATACCACTTCAGGCTTTGAACAGGTAAATGTATTTTGGGATCTAAACACAGACCCTAGTTTTTATGATAACAAATTATACCGGATAGACCCCAACCCTCTTAATGTATATAGCAGTTCTAATGCAACAGATGTTACGTTTAACGATGGCGGTGCTAGTTTGGTGAACAACCAAACCTATAGTTATTATATAACAACAACTGATACCTGTAAATATTCATCGTTGCCCGGTGTGATGCATACCACCATGTTGTTAAAGGCATCTACCTATGCCCCAATGACCAATCTCGTATCATGGACACCATACATAGGATGGGGAGTGAACGGCATTTTAAAATATGAGGTATATAAAAATACAGGACTATCAGGAAACTTCGACGCCTTAAGTTTGTTTAAAACGGTGCAACCCACAGATACTTTTATAGTTGACTCCCTCCTTTGTGATTTTGATTATCAATATGTAATACTGGCCTATAGCCGCAATGGTTTATACCAATCGTTAAGCAACAAAAGCATGAACCACCCACCCTATAGCAGCCCAGATACAGCAGTAGGTATATCCAGATCAACGGTAGTAAATGACCTTTATACCCATACCAATTGGAACGCAAGTACCCACAGTGCAATTAAAAACTATATAGTGGACAGGAGTGTGGACGGAGGCAACACCTGGGCAAATCGTTACGGTATTGTGGCAAATAACCAAACCGATTTTACCGATGTAAATGTAGATGTGAAAACTACTTCCTATACTTATAGAGTGAGCGTGGAGGACTATTGCGAAAGCTATAGCCCCACCAGTTCTGATATTGGAAAAACGATGTTATTGACTGCCAAAGTTGTAAACGAATATGTTAATTTGGACTGGAATCCTTATGAGTATTGGGCAAATGGGATAAAAGAATACATAGTGCAATTAAATTATAATGGCATCTGGCGAGATTTGGCAAAACTTAATACTTTTGCCACCCCATTTATTGATAATGATGTGCATGAAGAAATAACAACTAATTACTGTTACCGCATTGTGGCACTCGAAAATGACCCCTTTGGCGATACAAGTATTTCTAATGTAGCTTGTGCAGTGGTTCCATCGCGTGTATGGATTCCCAATGCCTTTACACCCAATGGAAGAGGCCCAGCTAAGAATGAGGTTTTCAAGCCAACCCTGATATCGGTGTTCAATACTAACTTAAACCTAGAAGACGAGATTAAGAAATTTGAGTTTATTGTATATAATCGTTGGGGGCAAGAAGTATTCTATACTACCGACCATACACTTGGGTGGGATGGTACGTTCCATAACGCTCAAATGCCCGATGGTATTTACATGTGGGTACTGAGAGGCAGGGGAATGGATGGTTATGAATATAGCAAGAATGGTGTGGTACATTTAATTCGATAACTGCAATGCCCTTAAAATCAAGTAACTGGAATGTTTTTAAACATTTATATGTTGAAATGTTTGAATAAACGGTAAAAGTGTCTTTATTTTGCAAAAAAGTATAGAAATAAATCTGTCATGAAAAAACTATCATTATTTGCCGCACTATTGTTCGCCTATGGCGTTACTACGGCACAAGACCTTTGCGGTAACATTAAAACTGTAGCCGATGCTTCTACCAGTGGCTTTGAAGCCTTGAAAGGCAAATATACCAGTGCCGAATACGATGGGCAGTGGGATGCTTCTCAAACTATTTCAGGAGCTAAATCGTGTGTGATAGAAGAAAACAGCGGATGGTATGTGGCCACTATGATAACCGGGGCCAGTGAAAATGATGCCCTTGCTAAATTTAACGAATTAAAGAAAAAATTAGCTGGCTGTACTGACGGTATGCAATCATGGACTTTTGACAATGCTGGTGAACACATGAAAACGGTTTTCTTTAGTGAAAGTATGCAAGCTCAAAACACAAACGGAGGCGAAACTAATTTAGATGAAAAAAACCGTTCGTATGCAAATTGGGATGCCCTTCCTTCAGGTAAAACTATCGAACTTGAAATACGTTTAGTGAATGGTGTTGGTTCACGGTATGAAGTTAGGATAAAAATATACAAAGCTTAATTCTATCAAAAATATTTAAAAAGCGGGCTTTAGTCCGCTTTTTTTTTGCCTAATTTATTTTTTTTGTGAAGCCAAACTATATGAACAGCGTACTTAATGTGTACACCGACTTAACTGAAAACGAGCGGCGTACCTTTTTATTGCATACGGTATATAGTCTTTTGGATGGTCTTATACTGGGCAGTTTCACTTTGAATGAGTTTGTATTTCAAAAGAATTTCCACCCTGATTTATTTAAGATAAGTTTGTTGTTTCAGTTGGGGGTATTGGTATTACCTTTTAGTATTTTTTTTACCCAGTTCTATGAAAAGGTAGCCAATAAAAAAAGATTGCTTTCACGAATAGGGCTATTCACTAGAATCCCTTTGCTGCTTTTTATTTTCTTCCCCATTTTGCCCCAGGATCAATTGCAAAGCGACTGGGTTCAGAATGTTTTTTTAATAGTATTCCTGCTTTTTTATTTTGCTTCGCCTTTTACTATCCCACTTATAAACCACTTGCTCAAATTGAATTATAGTCCAGATAAGTTAGGCAAACTATATAGTTACTCATGGTCAATTAACTTGTTCACCCAGTTAATATCGAGTTTGTTGTTTGGTTGGCTGTTGGATGAGTTTCCTAAATCGTTTGCTTATGTATATCCCGTGTTGGGGCTCATTGGTTTATTTTCCATTTATCTGATATCAAAAATAAAAAATGAAACAGAACAAAAGTATTATGATGATATTAGCTTATTTGAATCATGGGGCAATACTTTAGATAAATCCATTAAAATACTTACCGAGAACAAACCCTTTAGGGATTTTCAAATTGGTATGATGATATATGGTGTTGCTTTTTTAATGAACCTGGGTGTGGTTGCAAAATTTTTGAATGACAAATACAACTTAAACTATAGTGAGGTGGCAGGATATAAGGGAATAGCTTTAGTTTTGGCCATATTTACCTTCCCATTGTTTGGTTTAATACTTGACAGAAAAGACCCAAGAAGATTTGGGAATATGAGTTTTTTGTTATGTGCCTTGTTTTTTGTATTGATGGTTGCCGCATTTTATTTCCCCCAAACAGTTCCACTAAATAGTATTCGCATATTTATATTTTTGGGATTGGCTTATCTGGCATACGGTTTTTTTCAAAGCAGTATGACTATATTGTGGGGGATTGGAAGCAGTTATTTTGCCCCCAATGATCAGGTTGCCACTTATCAGGCAATTCATTGTTCGCTTACAGGGATAAGGGGCTTACTAGCACCCATAATTGGGACATTGATATTTTCAATGTTCAGTTTTGTGGGAGCATTTATAGCTTCCATCCTGTTACTGTTATTTGCTGTTTACTATCACCGAAAATCAATGGCAAAATGGAAATTACCAAGCAATAAGCCTAATCAAGAACCAGCTAACATTGAACTTTGACCCTTTAAGCCGTTTAAGTAATCTATAATATTCATTCTTTTTTTGCCCGCCTGTTGCACTTCGGTTGGGCAAATAAAACCATCATTACAGGTAATCTTCATCAGGTGTTTTTCTATAATGATTTCCCCGGGAATTCCAATATGGTTAGCAATTTCAAAATTTGCAAAGTATATTTTTAGCTGCTCGCCATTAATAGTGGTGTATGCTGTAGGGAATGGACTTAAGCCACGTATCTGATTGTATATATCTTCACATTTAGAAGCCCATTTTATTTCACAATCAGCTTTAAATATTTTGGGTGCATGCTTAAGGTTTGGGCTTTCTATTTGAGGTTGTAATTCAAGATTTCCCTTCTCAATCAGTTTTAAACTTTGTACCACTAGTTCAGCTCCCTCAAGCATCATTCTATCATGCAACTGTCCAGAGGTTTCTGTATTACCGATTGAGATTTCTTTTTGTAAAATAATATTGCCTGTATCTATTTCATGCTTCAAAAAAAAGGTAGTGAGGCCAGTTCGTTCTTCGCCATTCATAATAGCCCGGTTAATGGGTGCCGCACCCCTGTATTGGGGCAGCATAGATGCATGCAGGTTAAAAGTGCCAAGTTTTGGATAATTCCAGACAACTTCAGGCATCATTCTGAAAGCAATAACGATTTGCAAGTCGGGGTTTATTTCTTTCAGTTGCTCAATGAATTCTGGGGCTTTCATTTTTTCAGGTTGCAATACAGGAATGCCCAATTCGATGGCCGCAATTTTAACGGCAGCAGGTGTTGGTTTCATTCCTCTTCCTGCTTCTTTATCGGGCATGGTAACTACAGCTTTTACTCTGTATCCCGCTTCTACTATAGCCCTTAAAGAAGGAACAGCAAACGAAGGGGTACCATAAAAAACTATATCCATGAAATAGCCATCATTTTAATTGCTGTAACTGCCGCCTCTATACCCTTATTGCCCAATACGCCCCCGGCACGGTCGAGAGCTTGTTGTTCGTTATTTGTGGTAAGCAACCCGAATATTACGGGCTTGTTATATTTAAGACCCACTTCCAAAATCCCTTGAGCTGAGGCTTGACAAACATAATCAAAATGTTTGGTATCGCCCTGTATTACACATCCCAAACAAATAACAGCAGTAATGTCGTTTCGCTGTGCTAGTTTTTGAGCAGCTAAAGGTAATTCAAAGCTGCCCGGAACCAGTATTTCTACAAATTGTATATTATAATATTTAAGTACTTCTATAGATCCCTGTAATAGTTTTTGGGTGATGTGTGCATTCCATTGTGCAGTAGCTATCCCTATAATTATTTTATCGGCATTATTTACCCTAAGTGTTTTATAATCTTCTGATGGAGCTTGAGTCATTTGGTACGGTTAAAAATAAAAAAACCCTTGGCAAATAACTTAAATGAGCCAAGGGTTTTGCTGAATCTATAATAAATTATTTTTTAGTTTTGGCAAGTCCTTTGGCACGTTCTATATATTTATCTATATCGCGTGCTTGATCGCTATTGAAATATTCTTTTTGAACTTTCTGATAACAATCAACGGCTTTGTCGTATTCCTTTAATTCTTCATAAGCTAACCCTGCAAGTTTTTGATAACGAGAAGATATGTTTAATAGCTTTGCTTGGTCGGCAGCTTTTTGAAAATAGCTGGCTGCTTTGTCATAATCTTTTTTATCAGCATAGGCTTGTCCCAGGTTGCCAAATGCGTGGGTTTGGCCCACTTTATCATTAAGGTCAAATTTTTCTAGGTATTCAATAGCCTCATCGGGTTTACCTTGTTCTAGTAATATTTTACCCACCCTTAAAGCGGCACGCTTACCGGCTTTTGTATAGCCATACTCGTCAGCTATCTCTTTTAGTCCGGTAATTCCCATTTTGGGATCTCCGTTCATAGCCAAAGTAAGCGAATCATCAAAATCCATGATGTCTTCAGCTTTATATGCTTTGATATTTGCTTCTTCCTGGCCAGGTTCTACAATAAAATATTTGTAGCCCAAATAGCACCCCAAAAGTAGTACAATGGCACTGCCCCCTATGGTTAATCCTTTTTTATTATTCATGAAAAAAGTAGACCAATAAAATTTCTTTTTGTGCCTATTGGATTTTACATCCAAATTTTCTTGATTAAATTCTGTTGTTTCGTTCTGTTCCATTTTTGATTGATATTATTATATAATTTTTTGATTTATTGTGTGATAAAAGGATAATCGTTCTCTACATATACATCTGCGTATATTTCAGCATGATCGGGGTAGGGCGAATCTTCGGCAAACTGAACGCTTTCATTAATTTCTGTTGCAATTTCTGTTTCCATATCTTCAATTTCCTTTTCCGAAAGATATTTATTTGAAACCAAAATATTCCTCACTTCTTCAAGCGGGTCTTGGTGTTTGTATTCTTCTACTTCTTCTTTTGAGCGGTATTTTGCCGGGTCGCTCATACTGTGCCCACGATATCGGTATGTTCTTATTTCAAGAAAAACTGGGCCCTTGCCCTCTCTGCAATGCTGTGCTGCATCGGCTATTGCCTCATGCACAGTTTCTACGGTCATTCCGTCCACTTCTTTTGAGGGCATATCGTAGCCCAGGCCAATTTTATATATATCAACCATATTTGTTGTACGCTCTACAGAAGTGCCCATTGCATAACCATTGTTTTCGCAAACAAAAATTACGGGCAATTTCCACAGCATAGCCATATTGAATGCTTCGTGCAGGGCTCCTTGACGAACAGCCCCGTCGCCCATATAACAAACAGTAATTTGCTTGCCGCCACGGTATTGGTCGGCTAAAGCCATGCCAGCACCCAAAGGTATCTGGCCCCCCACAATGCCGTGCCCACCGAAAAAATTATGTTCTTTACTAAACAAGTGCATTGAGCCGCCTTTGCCCTTTGAGCATCCGGTTGATTTTCCATACAGCTCGGCCATTACAGCTTTTGCCGTTATGCCACAACCAAGTGCATGGGCATGGTCACGATAAGCAGTAATAATGCGGTCTTCTTTTTCAATAGCACTCATGGTGCCAGCAACCACTGCTTCTTGGCCAATATATAAATGGCAAAAACCTTTTATTTTTTGTTGGCCATATAATTGAGCAACTTTTTCTTCAAAACGCCTCATCAACAACATGGTGTTAAACCATTTTGTGTATTGCTCTTTGTTATATTTGGACTCTTTGCCTGCCATTGCTAGGGTTAAAAATAGGGGGGCAAATATAAAGCACAAATAGGCAAACCTGTCTCATTTTTTAGGTTTATTTGTACCTGTATTAGAGCTATTTAGTTGAAAGCAAAACGGATATGTAAGTTTTTGGGGGAATAGAAACCGTTAATAAATTGTTGATACATAGATGATGGTTTATCTTTGCCTTCCAAAACATGAAAAAAGGAGGTAAACTTATCATTTTTTCTGCACCTTCTGGTAGCGGTAAAACTACTATTGTCAAGCATTTGCTTAATAAGTTTGATGGTTTGGTCTGTTCGGTATCAGCCTCTACCAGACAAAGGAGAATGGGAAGGTGGGTGGAACGTGTTACTCTTTATTGGATGCTTTTTCAGCATTTGCAGAAACATTGGTATCAGATTTTACGGGACTTGAACCTAAAGCTCAACAAAACTTAAAATCTGTTGTATAAAATATTCTATATATCGCTTTGTATAATACTAGCTATAGGATCAGCTACGGCAGACCCATCAGCAGACAGTATTATAACAAATAAATTTGAAAGCAATTATTGTAGGTTGCCCGGTACAGACTGGGCCATGTTGCCGCCCGAAGGTTTTTTGCCAAACAGGACGGGGCATGGTTTTCATTCAGCAGATCGAAAAGAATTTATATATATTAAAGAAACAAATTTTGATCAAAATAAATTGATTAGGCAGTGCAGTAATTATATAATAAAGCCCAAACATTATATTATAAATGGTTTCAATTCTTATTATTTTGAGAAAGAAGACAATGAATGTTTTTCATCTTATGCCATGCTAATTATGGTTGATGGAGAAAGACAGATTGAGGTGGTGCTAATGGACGATAATAATAATATTAAAACGATGGCAGAGATGCGGAAATCAGCTTTCTCATTTATTATAGATTCTACTTATAAATATAGTGCCCAACAGACCTTGGATTTTGATTTGGACTTTTCTGGTTCTAAACTTCAAACGGTTGAAGTAGTGCCATTTGAACGGGTAAGTTTTGAAAGCAATGACGATTTTGACAGCAGTGTTTTGGAAGTATTTTTAAGACCTGACGAATTGATTTGCCCCAAAAGCATAAAAGAGTACAAGAAAGAAAAACCAGAGGGATTGGTATTACAAAACCTAAAGTTTACAAAACTAAAGATAGACAATCTCACCGCTTACGAATTTCAAGGAATACAACGCAGTGATTTTACTGTAAAATATTTCTATAAACTATATATTGATGGTAAAGAAATTAGTTATAATATGGAAGCCTACAGCAAAAGCTACGAACATATTCTAATACTTCAAAAAGTAGCCCGGTCATTTAAGCAGAAACAGAAGTTGTGCAACTGATATTGGCCCGAAGCTAATTTACCGAATATATTACACAACTGGAACCAGCACTGTCACTATAGTTCCACGTCCCACCGCTGCATCAAAGTCTAGAGAGCCCTTCAAGTACTCTACGCGGCTTTGTATATTACACAAACCGATACCTGACTTTTCATCGCCGAGCACTTTTTGCAAATCAAAACCTCTGCCGTTGTCTTCCACCATCAATACGATTTCTGTATCATGTTTTATAAATTGTATACTTATATAATTTGCACCTGAGTGACGAACGACATTGCTTATGATTTCTTGTAATACTCTATATAAGACTGTTTCGGTATTGGCATCTAGTCGTTGGTCTAATCCCACCAGTTCTAAATCTACTTTTAGTTTGTCACTCACCAATCTATCAACAAATTCACGAACAGCAGCAGATAGCCCTTTACGAATTAAGGCGTTCGGTATCATACTATGCGAAACTGCCCTTACCTCTTTGGCCGATTCGTCGAGCAGTGACAAGGCATTATCATAGCTTGCTTTTTGTGAAATATCTTCATTTTCAAAAACAGAACCAAGACCACTTACTTGCATTCTTGCAGCAGCCAATAACTGTCCCACGCCATCGTGCAAATCTTTGGCAATCCTTACCCTTTCACGTTCTTCGGCTTCTATTATAGCTTTTGATTGGAGTTCTTTTTGGTGCAGTTTTTCTGTTTGTTGCTTGGCCTTAATCCTATAATTATATAATAACCAACCCAAAATAACCAATACAACGGCACTGCTTAAAGATATGATAAGTAAATTGCGTTTGCTCAGTTCCAAATTTTGTTCTACTATTTGTTTTTCCTTTTTTTCAGTTTGAAATTTTGTTTCATACTCCATGGCTTTTTCTGCTTGTTCGCTTGTATATAAAGAATCGGCCAGTGCTTCGTGTTTGTTCCAATAAAATTCGGAAGAGTCATCCATTTTTTTATAGGTATATATAATTCCCAAATCTTTATATATGGTAATCAAATCGCGGCGGTAGCCAAACAGTTCACAAATATATTTAGCTTGTAGCGAATAAGTTAAGGCTTGCTCTGGCTTTCCTAACCTAATGTATAAAGTACTTAAATTAGTAGCTGCCCCTGCAAATGTAGAGCTATCTCCCAGCTCCGCAGAAGTATGATATGCTTTTAAATAATAGGTCAATGCTTCCTTGTTTTTGAATTGTGCTTTCAATATGCGACCGATACTAAGCAAACAAATATTGTATTCACTGTAGCTTTGTTCTGCTTCAAATATTTTTTCGGCCTGCCTAAATAATATCAGTGCAGTATCATAGTTTCTTTCAGTTTCTTTAATCTGTCCAATCCCTTCTAAACATACACCCTCGGCATGTTTTAAGCCATTTTCTCGTGCAAGTTTAAGGCAGTTATAAAAATACTGATAAGACAATTTATAGTTTGCAATATTTCTGTAAGTTACAGCAATATTGCCCATAATTAAAGCCCTGCTTTGTGTATTATTTTGCTGTTCATATATACGCAATGCTCGTAACTGCATTTCCAGGGCTTCGGTATATTTTGTTTGATTGATATATACATTGGCAATTTTACTGATAGAGGAGGCTATCAGGTTTGAGTCGCCCAGTTTCTCACGTATTGCTAATGCTTTTAAATTATAATCGAGGGATAAAGTTATATTGCCCGAGGCCCAGTATGCAATAGCCAGATCGTTATACCCGCTTGCAATTGATTTTTGGTCGTTGTGTTTTTGGGCTAGCTCTAGTTCTTGCTGGGCATATATTCTACATTTTTCAATCTCAGAAACCAGCATATACTGATAGGATAATTCACTTAATACCCCTGCTTTTTTCAGCCCTGCTGTTTTGGGCAATAGTTTTACCAAACTGTCAATTTCTGGATTGCTTGTTTCTGCATTTGTAATCATGCAGCAAACTATAATATATAGGGTAATAAAATAGCTTTTTTTAATCATGTTTTATCTTTGTATGTATTATAAACCTCTCCTATGTTTGCAATTTAAGATAAATCACTTATCTTAAATATGAAATAGGAAGTGAAAAAGGATGAGAGCAGATAGACCTCTAAGCAGCCC
>JAYVCI010000028.1:0-3675 GCA_043750035.1 Chitinophagaceae bacterium | reverse complement strand
CTTTTGCAAATTACGCAATCCCACTTGGGCTGTGGCATCCAGCGAATACCCTTTAAGCGGATTGGGGGCAAAATCCAATTTTTTCAAATAGATATTGATACCATAATTCCCTGCTTTTAAATCGTTGAAATTAGGTAATTGTTTTGTTTGTCGGATAGCAGCAGTATCCACATTGAGCAAGAATATATTTTGGTGTTCATAAAAAACGCGGAGATAATTTGAGGGATTGGGCTGATAGCGAAACCCCAATTGGGTATTTACATCTATATAAGTGGTATCAAATTTCAATATAGAAATTGCAGCATCCAAACCCAAAGGGCTTTTTAAAAAATTGGGAATATTTATTTTGGTTTTAAAATCCTGCGAGCTTCCTGCAAAACTGCGATAATCTAAATTTGTTTCTATACCGCGGTTTAGTAAATTGGGCAATTGCAAATGGAACTCACCTGTTAATATAAAATTGCGTTTGCCCGTTTCATCGGGCTGCAAACCTACCACACCGTCAAAATTATTTGCCTTGCTTTGGTTTATGAAAATACGAATTTTTGCTTTCGTTCCTTCAAAATATACCTGTATGGGTTTATATACTTCTACAAAACCCAGTTGTCGCAATTTATTATCGGCAGATACAATCATTGCTTCATTATAATAGTTTCCTTTTTTAATACCGATGTAATATTCTATAAAACTTTGCCGCAATTTGGCATCACCTATTATTTCCACTTGGTCTATTATAAACTGCGGTCCTGCGTTAAATATGAGGTTTGCCTGAATATTACCCGCATTTAAGGCAGTTGGTTTAATATAGAAACTGGCAAATGGATAACCATTGTTTTCATAGATGTTTAAAAATTTCTTTAACGTTTTTTCCAAAATTGAACCTGTTATATTCTTGTTCAAAGTATTATATATATTTTTGGTATCCGCTTGCAGAATATTAGAAGTATCATTGAAACTTTTTAATAGATATTCATACTTAATACCTTTGGAAATATATAATACATAAGCAGAATCCATTTTTTTGGTTTCGATATTTGGGTCCATATACCCGAAAGCGGATAAAGTACCTTTGAGTTTTTCGAGCAATTGCGGAAAATGGGCCGAGTCTGTCTGAAATTTTCTGTTGAACGATTTATATAAGGCCAAATCTTGGGTAGAATTGGAAAGGGTGATATGCACGGGCAAGGTTAGCTGTGCTTTTGCCAGTGAACAAGCAAGTACCAACATAAATCCGCCAATTATTTTCCGAATAATCATTTTGCCACGAATTACACGAATAATTGCGATTATTAATTACATAAATTTGCAGAAAAATTATTATCTGTGGAATCGCTCATACAATTGCTCAACCAAGGCATCAACGATTATAATACCGCAACTCAGGGATACCAGACCGCCGAGCAGCAAAAATACCTGATGAACTTGGGTGGAAAACGCATACGACCCATACTTGCATTGATGTCGTGCCAAATGTTTGATGCAGACCCTGCCGCTGCTTTGCCTGCTGCTTTGGCTGTGGAGGTATTTCACAATTTTAGTTTGGTACACGATGATATTATGGACCAGGCACCCATGCGTAGGGGCAAAGAAACGGTGCATCAAAAATGGAATTCGGCAACTGCCATCCTTACTGGTGATGTGATGTTGGTGAATGCCTACCAACTGCTGCAACAATTGGACAATGAGGTGTGCAAACAAGCCATGGAACTGTTCAGTGCCACTGCCATCCAAGTGTGCGATGGACAAATGTTGGACATGGGTTTTGAAAATAAAACAGAAGTTTCCATACAAGAATATTTGGACATGATAACCCTAAAGACCGCAGTATTATTGGGTTGTTCGCTCAAACTTGGAGCTATTGTGGCACAAGCACCACCTACCTATGCCAATCATTTGTATCATTTTGGCGTGAAGCTGGGTATCTCGTTTCAGTTGCAAGATGACATACTCGATGTATATGCACAGGGCGATGCTTTTGGCAAACAAATAGGCGGCGATATTATGGCAAACAAAAAAACTTTTTTGCTTATTTCAGCATTGGAAAAAGCAACAGGTGAAGAAAGAAAATTATTTGAGTTTTGGTTACACCACCCCAATCCAGACCCCACAGAAAAAGTAGAAATGATAACTTCACTATATAATAAACTGGGCGTACACCAACAAGCAAAAACCCTGATGGAAAACTATTATCATGATGCGATGGACCTGCTGGCTGCAATAGAGGTAAGCCCCGAAGCCAAGAAACCATTATATAGTTTGGCAGAGAAATTATTGAATAGGGAGAGTTGAATTACGTTCGCCGCGGCGAACGTAATTTCATTCAATTGGCATACAGCAAATAATTTTCAATAGCTTTATTTCCTTTTTTGTCGCTGGCCTCAATATGAAGTAATAAGGTAGACTTGATATTATACGTTAGCGTCCACGATTTTTGAACCCTAAACTGTTTTAGTCCCACACTTTCTGTTTGCACCAGTTCTTCTTTTTGCGTAGTTTCATTGCTCAGTTTTATACTATAACTACTTATCGCTTCATTGTCCGACAATATAAAATCTATACTGAGCACATCCCCTTTATAAAGCTGCTTGCCATCGTAAGGGCTGGTAATATTTATTCCCGGGGGATAGGAATCTTTGCTAGTACAACACATAAAAAGGAAGATGGTAAAATAGAAGAGAATATTTTTTTTCATTATTGTTCGGCAAATAAACGAAAGGGTTTCGTTATTTGCAGCAAAATTACACATTAAACTATGCAAATCAGAATTATCGTTACCGGCGGCACTTTCGACAAAGAATATAATGAACTGAGCGGACAACTGTTTTTTAAGGAAACGCATTTGCACGATATGCTGGGCTTGGGGCGGTGCTTGCTCAATGTATCTGTAGCTATTCCCATGCTAATAGACAGTTTGGACATGACGGATAATGACCGTGAACGCATAGCTGCTGAGGTTTCAGCATGTACCGAAAAGCGGTTGGTGATTACCCACGGCACAGACACCATGACCGATACTGCAACTTATTTAGCAGCAAAAAATTATGATAAAACAATCATTCTAACAGGTGCAATGGTGCCTTACAAATTTGGCAGCAGTGATGGTTTGTTCAACTTGGGTTCAGCACTCGCATTTGCCCAAACGCTTCCCATTGGTGTGTACGTAGCCATGAACGGCAGATATTTTACTTGGGACAATGTATGGAAGAACAAGGCCATTGGGGTGTTTGAGGAGAAGGCACCTTAGCACCTTTCATTTTGGTTAACATTGACTTGGTTGTTTGTATATTTTTTGGTGATCTGTTTCATCGTAAAGTTACTTATAAATTTTTAGTCAGATTTACATAAAAGTCCGTTTGTTTATATTCAAGTATCATTTTCTCTTTGGTTAATATTCGCCTAGCTTTATCATAAGGAGTAGGTATGCGTAATTCTGTTCCAAAAAGCACAATGGTTCCAATCTTTACATAATAAGTATCTAAAACTTCATCGATATGCGTTTCACATAAAAAACTATCAGCACCAAATACAATTGATTTTTCAGCATTACTAAGCTCAGCTAGAATTTCTTGTTTTGAATATATATTAAAACTAATATATAATATTACAAAATACTTCGTATATTTGCACATGCAAAAATTACAAATAACCTCAATGAGCGTTCCTGAAATAGAAGCC
>JAYVCI010000027.1:0-4272 GCA_043750035.1 Chitinophagaceae bacterium | reverse complement strand
TTCGTGTCTTTTAAAACTGTTCCAATATAAAGCTCCTATTTCCCAATCTTCAATCATGAGCGTTCTTTCTATTCCATCATCACTGGTAAATTTATAGGAAAATTTGTAGGGTAATTTTCGAACAACTTCAAATGGATTTTCTGAGTTTTTGAAAAGGTTCAATTGCTGAGCATTTGCTTTAAGGGTAGCAAGTTTTTTCTTATCCCATTCTCGTTCTGTTTTCTCAATTTTAAAATCCAAAATTTCTTTTGGTTTGAAAACGGCAAGTGAAGTATATTTATTTTTATCCTTGGCTTCAGCTATAAGTTCGGTTAGATTGGTATATACATTTTGAAGAACAATTTCTTTCCTCAATCTCCAACTATCTTCTGTTCCTAAATGGTGTTTAATGCTAAAAGCAGCATCAATGGATTTTGGTTTGTGACTTTCTAAACGAAAATCAGAAGTATTCTTTTCAAGGTCAACTTCAATCCAATCATATTTGCTGTATTGTTTATCATAATCGAGTTTGCGAAAAGGGATTGGATAAATTCTAACCCATGTTCCATCTTCCTTAAAACCAGCAGTACAAACCAGTTCATCGTATTTGTTTGATAAAGTGGGATAAGTTTTTACGGCAATTAATACTTTTGTTAATGCCATACCTTATATATGTTTTAATTCGAAATCCCATTTAGCCAATTTTGTTATTGCTTCTGCCAAATGCTTTCTATGGCATTGGCATATATTTGCTTCAAAACAAGTTAAAGCAATTCTTTTTTTACTAATTAACAACTCCAAAATCTGATCTTGATAGCTTGTTGTTTCTTTTAAGTTTAATTTTTTGTACGCATCAAAAAGATTATCATAATCAGCCTGCGAATTTAATTCTTGTCTTTGGCTCGATTGTATGCCTACTTCGGGAATATGCATATATTCAATATTTAAACTTGCACAAAAATTTTTCAATTGTGTTTTTGAAAAACCAAATTTCATACTCAATGGATTGTTCCGCACATCAACCAATACTTTCACATCATTTTTAATTAGCCTATTCAAATATTCTTCCAACGAGATTCCTTCATAGCCAATGGTGTAAAGGGTTGTAGTATTACCTACAGGTTTTGCTTTTAAAACTTTTGTATATTGTTCCTCTGTTAAAATTTCTTTGGCTTTGATACTATTAATTGCATAATATGCATAGTTTGTATAAGTTAATTTCATCAAAGAGTTTGTACTCAACTTAGCATAAGTATTTCTAATATCACTGAGTATTTTTTTATCTTTTTCAGTTAAAGCGGAGGAATAGTTTATTGCATCAATTTTACTAAAACTATTTTTATCATCACCCAATAATCCGTGCCTAACCATCGCTGTTAAATCAGCATTTGCCGAAAAGGAATAACAGCCGAAGTGATAAGGTACAAAATCATAATCAGGCTTATCTTGTTGGTTTGCAAAAAGGAAAAGCAATTTCTGCAATGATATCTTGGGTAATTTCCCTTCAAAAGCTTGCAGCAATGCCAATATAATTTTCCGCCTGTAAAACATATTGCAATATTACGAAAAATAATTGTTATACCAATTCTTACTACAAAATAGTTTTTGGTCTATTTTGTAGTTTAGTCCCGACCAATCGGGAGTAATACCGACCTAGTAGCTGTTTAGGCCACATGCCAAAAATAATTTATTGGCCTAATACAGATACAGTATTAGGGTTATCAAGTAATGATTAACAAGGGGGTGTGGATAAGAGCCATACGCCTGTATCCCGATAGCTATCGTGGATGCCGGCTGCTGTCCCTCATGCGGCTGACGCGATATTATAGAAATGTTTCATAGGTATGAATGATGTATAATTATGGTCTCCCGAATCTACCATGTGAACACATATCTAATATTTCATCCCTACGGGACTTTTAAAACCTATACATTTTTTTTGCTACCGATATATTGCCCCTCTGGGGCATTTTTTAGTTCCATAGGAACGAAATATCGGTAGCAATAACAGACGAAAAAACTCAAGTCCCAGCGGGACGAAATATCGGTAGCAATAAATATGGAATAAAAAGCCAAGTCCTGTAGGGACGAAATATTAAATCAACTCTTTAAATATATATTTCTCATCATATTCTATTTCAAATTTTTGAAGAAATTCTATGTATTCTTCTCTAAATGTTTTCTTTTGATGATGTTGTTCTTGGTTCTCAATATACTTTATAACATCCTTCATTTGCGATTTGCTATAGGAAAAAGCTCCATAGCCTTCTTGCCATTCAAATTTGCCTTTTACAAAATTCTTTTCATTAATCCATTTCGATGAATTCCCCTTTACATCTTGCATCAAATCAGAAATAGATTGTGTGGGTCTAACTCCAATAAATATATGAATATGGTCAGGCATTCCATTAATACAGATCATTTTATGTTTGTTGTTTTGAACAACACCTGTTATATATTTATATAATTCGTCTTTCCATGAAGCATGTATAACGCCATCTCTGTATTTAACAGCGAAAACAAATTGAATATGTATTTGGGTATATGTGTTTGCCATGCATTATAATATTTCGTCCCTACGGGACTTAGGTTTCGTGTGTTCTTTTTTTTTCTACCGATATTTCGTCCCGCTGGGACTTGGGTTTTGTGTTCTTTTGCTATATATATCGTCTCGTTGGGTGTTGAGTTTTGTGTTCTTTTTCGCTACCGATATTTCGTCCCGCTGGGATTTGGGTTTTTATATATCGTCTCGTTGGGGCTTGGGTTTAATGTGTTTTTTTTTGCTGAAAAGGAATAACATCCGAAGTGATAAGGCACAAAATCATAATCAGGCTTGTCTTGTTGGCTTGCAAAAAGGAAAAGCAATTTCTGCAATGATATCTTGGGCAATTTCCCTTCAAAGGCTTGCAGCAATGCCAATATAATTTTCCGTCTGTAAAACATACTGCAATGTTACAAAAAATAATTGTAATGCCGACCTAGTAGCTGTTTAGGCCACTTGCAAAAAAATATTTATTGGCCTAATACAGATACAGTTTCGGTATAAATACATCAACCAAGTGAAGATAGAAAGCGAATTAAATCATACTAAAAGCAATTTTAAAACATCTATTGCTTTAGTACCAATTTATTACTTCTACTTCAGAAAGTCTTGTTTGAATGCGAATTTTATAATATATCTCATCATCTGTATCTTGATTTAAGAACAAGGATTAACGATTTTTGATTTAAGCACTTCTAAAATCAAAAATCGTTAATCCTTGTTCGTCATTCCTTCTCTATCTTTTTTACACCTTCGGTCCCTTCGGCTGCAGCGGCCGCACCTCTAAATTTACCTGATGAAAATTGGCTGGCGTTTCTATTGCATATACAATCATTTGTGCCACATCTTCGGGCATCAACATATAATCGTGCGGTTTTATTCTGGGACTGTTTCTGAAGAAATCTGTTTTTGTTGAGCCGGGATACACACAGGTCACTTTTATTTTATAGTCACGCAACTCACGCCACAGGCTCTCTGTTAAGCCCTTCACCGCCCATTTGCTTGCACAGTAGGCCGATACTTGAGCCATTCCTTCCAAAGCGGCAGTGGAAGCAATATTGATAATATGTCCGCTTTGCTGTTGTTTCATTGTTGGGATAATTTCTTTACAGGTATAAAAAATTCCATCCACATTGGTATCAAACATTTCATGCCATTGTTCTACGGGCATATCTTCCAAATTCCCAAAATATCCCAATCCTGCATTGTTAATCAATACATCAATCTGATTATTATATAATACTTTTATTTGTGAAATTGCTTCTGCAACTTCTGTATAATTTCGCACATCTGCTTTTATAAAAGTGAGATGCTCATGCTCTGTATCTGGCTTGTGCTGGCCGAGTCCAGCTACTTTATAGTTTTTGGACAATAGTAATTCGCATAAGGCTTTTCCAATTCCTTTGCTTATTCCTGTAATAATTGCAGTTTTCATTTTCTATAGTATTTCCTAATTAATATAGGATTAAAACAACATATCTCGTTTGGGCAAATTCAATCTCAAACTCAGGGATATCATATTCGATTTTAAATTAAGACTCGGCACTGCACTGCTTTGGTTTCTATATATATAATTCAACTCCACAAACAAGTTATGCCAAGGCATATACGTAAGGGTAAAATCAAAATATTGTATCGTAGTTTTTACGCCTTGCCCCAGTTTGTTATCATAATTAGGATAGGCAGCAAATTGGCGTTTATGATAATCTATAAAAATATTCTGCCCCCAATGGGTTCCGCCTGTATCGGCT
>JAYVCI010000026.1:0-9976 GCA_043750035.1 Chitinophagaceae bacterium | reverse complement strand
ATGTTCTCCCACTACCAAAAACCGAGTACGTTTATTGTGGATTTATGTAATGTTAATTTTTCGGTTTAATATAATAGAAACCAACCCGAGACGATTTGTAATCGTCTTGAATAGGGATTTTGGTTTGCAACCAGTAAAAAGTATTTCGGTAGGAGAATGTTTTACTGCGGTTACAAACCGCGTGCCTTGTGCGAGACGATTATAAATCGTCTCGGGTTATTGTAAGATATCAATACAACGTATAAACAATACCACTTTGGTTATGCTCCCGCACATCCCAGCCACGGTATGAAACATACCATATATACATATCATTACTGTTGTGTTTGCCTTTATAAGTTCCGTCCCACTGCTTATAGCGGTCTTTCGATTCAAACACCAGTTCGCCCCAGCGGTTATACACACGTATATGAAACTCTTTTACAAACACAGGCAAAAATCCCCACAGATCATTTAATCCATCATCATTGGGGCTAAAGGTATTGGGAACCCACAGCAAGGGCAATTGCTGCAAACAAACTATATTGGATTGGCTTATGGCACCATGCCCACCGAATGCCTCGTGTGCATCTACCCGGTAACAGTACCTGCCCCAATCGTAGCTCATGGTGCTATCAGTATGGGCAAATTTTGTTTTGTTGAAATATTCAACCTGCTGCATCAGTGGGTTGCTGTCACTTCTATATAAATAAAAATAATCAACGCCTGTATTTGGCCAATCATAGTAGTCAGTCCATTGCAGGTCGTGCATATAGGGTTTGCTTTGCCCGGTCAATACTATATTGCACCCTTTATTGCTGTAGTTGCTTATATGTCCGCATTTATCGGTTACCCTTAAACTATAGCAGTAACTGCTGTCGCCAACCAGCACCGCAGAATCTTCGAACCAAGTTTGATCTGCATTTTTAATAGCTTTATATATTTGCGTGGTGGGTGCTTTGGATGGGCTGTGTTTAAATATTAGATAGTTATCGAAATCGGGCTTTGTGTATTTGGTCCATTCTATTCGCACCTTCGAATTATTGACCACCGTGGCCCTGATAAGATATGGGGGTTGTATCGGATTTTTAAAAGCATCGGCTGAACATGCTTCGTAGCTGGTATCTCCGGGCTTGTCGCATATATTCACACCTTGCATATAATAACAATAGTTGGCCACTTGGTGATTGGGACTATTGCCATCTATATATTCATTTTTATCGCCTGGATATATAGTATCCAACACTGTTTGGACACCTGTGGGGTCACGGCGGTATAATATATAATATGCCCAATAACGGCCTGTATCCAAACCTTCCCAAGTTATTTTTGAGGTATTCTGATCTATGTTAGAAACACATACCACATTGGGAGGCTGTACATCGGGCGGGGGTTTCACAAATACTTTAAAAATGGCAATCCCAGAATCGGGCTTGGGGCATATATTATTGTCTCGGGCAATTACCGTAATTAAAACAGTATCCTTAGAAATATTCTGGCAACCTGTGTACCATTTAAAACGACTGGTAGCTGTTCGCAAGCCACTGTCAGCAGGCATGGAGGCATTGCTGCCGGGGAAGAGTATGGTGCTGTATGGATTAACAAATACCGAATCATACCGGTCTTTGTCAATGGAGGTAAAGGTAAATTCTAAAGTGTCGGAAGCAAAGAGTTCATATACATTGCTATCGGCAGAAGGTTTATAGTTTAGGTTTTCAAAATCTATTTTGAACAACGCATTGTTGCAGTTATCACTATTATTTGTTTGAGAAAAAGCACCTGCCGTAGTTGGGAATCCATCAGATCCGCCGCAACCCGCACATACCGATTGGTAAACCTTGCCCTCAAAATCGAACCTGCTGGTGCCACCGTCCACATGCTCAGCCAAGGGGCTGCCGTTTGCATTTTGCACATGACCGCCAAAAAAAGTACCATATATAATCGTATCTAAATTGCGGTTAAAAACTGCCAAATAAAAATCGGAACCATCTGTTTTTTTATCATAGGCATTGGCAGTAACAGGCATTCTTAAAGTAGAACCGCCATGGGCCCCTTCATCGGCACTGTTGGTATTGCCTCCCCATCCCGATATGAATACACGTTCGCACTTGTCAACCAAAAATGCCGATGGAGAAATATCTGGCGGCACACGGCCTGAACCAAATACGGTAGAGCGAAGAATCTTTGTTAAGTCGGGCGACATTTTGGTAATGAACATACCGCTTCCAGGATTGGTATATATAGGTGGCGTAACCGGATACTGCCCATTGGTTTGTCCATATATATAGGGGTTGCCATCTCTATCGGTTTGTACCAAAAATACTTGGTCGTAACCTGGGCTTCCTACAAATGAAGCGTTGAGCAACTTACCATCCGTGCTTATATGCATTAAAAAACCATCTTCTACCCCACCAAAAAAATTTGTGCCAATTCCATTGAAAGCATGCCGCCAAGTTTGGCTGGTAGTGCCACCGCCCACAAATATACTTTGGTCGGGTGCTATATGTAATCCGTTGCACACATCCCAATCATCGCCGCCCACATAAGTTCCCCATATAATACGTTTCAAATCGGGTGCGAGCTTAAATACGCAGCCATCCTGTTTGCCGCCCCCGTTATTGGTTTGATACGCATTTCTTACCGGGAAATTATCAAATTCGCTGCTCTGGGTACTACCAGCTATATATAGAAAATCATTATCATCGTTCACTATTTCGCCCCTATATATATCGCCATAGTTCCAAGCTACTTTGCTATCATTACTCAACCCCGCTGACCCATTTGATAGAGTTCCATTTTGTCCATCACGTTTGGTACCTCCTATATAGGTGCTGCTCAACATTGTTTTGCCATCGGCACTCATGCGGAATACTATAATATCACTTTCGCCTGCCAGGTTTCTTTGGGCTACGGTATCGCCAAATATAGGAAAATTTTTACTCCAGGTAGAGGCCAGTACACATAGTTCGCCAGCATGGTTTACTACCATACTGTGTGGTTGTTCATTGTGGTTGCCGCCCACATAAGTGGCATATATTATACCTGTGCCATCGGGCTTGTACTTAATGATGCCCATATCTCTTGATAACTCAGCCCCAGAGGTAGAACCACCCTGGAAACTGGTTTGGAATGCCCCGGTGCTTGTAGGAAATACACCCGGCAAATATTCATATATCGTACTACCTGCATACCCATGACCCAGGGTATCATAGGTGCCTGTTAGCCCCCAGTTATCGGCAGAGGAACCTGAGTAAGTTGAAAAAATAAGTTTGGGGTCAATTAACAATGAACGATTGGCATTATATGTTGTACCAAAGGTTACTCGGTTGTTTTTTAATATATATTTTACCGCCACAGTTTCCATCTTCCCATCGTTGTACCATGCTATGGGCCTATCATCCGTATTTGAGCCCACGGATGTTTTTAATAATAATTGTCCCTTGCTTAAAGTTAATTTATCCAATCCCTCATATAGCATATTAATCTGGGTCATATCTGCCCCTGCCTGCACAATAAAGTTATATTTTAAGTATTTCCCTTCTTGCGACAATATTTCCAAATCAACGCCTTTGTATATATTGGCAACAGTTATTTTTTTATATACCTTAACTCCGCTTTTCCATTTGCTTGGGTCACTGCCCTGTATATAGTTTTCGTAATAATTTTCAGGTTGTGAGGGAATAATATTGGCTGCGGCATTCGCCCCGTCAAATTTGAGAATATAATGGTGGCCTTTTAAACTATACAAATACGAAGGATCCTCAGGGCTTATAGTTGCTGTACTGCTTCTATCTGTAATAGTTTTACGATTGCCTGCATGTTGCAATACAGAATAATCAAACTGCACAAAATCGATCTGTGTGGCTCGTACATATAAATATCCATTGGGTAGCCTGCAACGATAGGAAAAATCGCCCGCCCATTGCCCCTTGTTCTCACTAAACAATGCTTGACCTAAGCTAATATTGGTTAGCAAAAGCAGGATAACGAAATTAAAGAAATGTTTTTGTGTCAACTTTAGATAAGACTTTAAAAAGGGTTAATAAGTTGCCTCAAATATGCGTAAAAATTTTGTATTCTCCAAACACCTCACCCCTGATTCGCAAGCGAATCTTCCCCTCTCCTTTATGGAGAGGGGTGGCGAGCATAGTGATAACGGGGTGAGGTGTTATTTTTCTGCCTGAAAGTTTCCCATAAAATCATTCCTACTGTTACTGCTACATTAAATGAATGTTTGGTACCGAACTGTGGAATCTCAATACACGCATCGGCAGTTTGTATAATATTATCGCTTACGCCTTCCACTTCATTGCCAAATACAAACGCTATTTTACCTGTTAGTTGTGATTGGTGCAGCATCACAGATTTTTGTGTTTGCTCAATGCAATATATTTTATATCCCAGCTCTTTTAATTCATTTATGGCATTAATAGTTGCATCGCTATATTTCCAATTCACTGTTTCAGTTGCACCCAATGCTGTTTTGTGTAATTCTTTGTGCGGCGGTGTTCCTGTTATTCCACATAAATATAATGCTTCTACCCTAAATGCATCACAAGTTCGAAATACCGAGCCTACATTGTGCAAGCTCCGCACATTATCCAGTATAATAACCACCGGCATTTTTTCCGACTGTTTGAAGTCGTTGGCATCCATGCGTTCCAAATCGGACATACTTAGTTTTTGATTCATTACAATAAGGAAAATTAATTTCTAAGGGTTTAAATTTTAAGGGCGAAATTTATTGTAAAAATACGGATATAATTACCGATAGTTTTACCACAAACTTTGTTGAAAACTTCACCTAAAATCATTAGATATTTTAAGCTAAATTGCGACAAAATTTGAAACTAATCATAGCTAAAATAAAACATTCACTAACAAACATTTAAAAAATAAAAAAACATGGCAGACGAAAGGATTGTGCCCATCAACATTGAGGACGAAATGAAGACCGCTTATATCGATTATTCGATGTCGGTTATTGTATCCAGAGCTTTACCTGATGTACGCGACGGCCTGAAACCAGTGCATCGCAGGGTTTTGTATGGTATGACAGATTTGGGATTGGCAAGCAACCGTCCACATAAAAAATCAGCAAGAATTGTGGGCGAAGTGCTGGGCAAGTACCATCCGCACGGCGACCAAAGTGTATATGATGCCATGGTGCGTATGGCACAGGCATGGAACCTTCGTTATATGTTGGTTGATGGACAAGGAAACTATGGAAGTATAGATGGAGATCCACCTGCTGCTATGCGTTATACCGAGGCACGTCTTCGCAAAATGGCCGAGGATATGATAGTGGATATTGATAAAAATACCGTTGATTTTCGTCCAAACTTCGACGATTCATTAACTGAACCTACGGTATTGCCAGCTAAAATACCAAATCTTCTTATCAATGGTTCATCGGGTATTGCCGTGGGAATGGCTACCAATATGGCTCCGCATAATCTGAGCGAAGTTATTGATGGCATTGTTGCATATATAGATAACAATGATATTACGATAGATGAATTGATGCAATTTGTAAAAGCACCCGATTTTCCCACAGGTGGTTCTATATATGGTTATGAAGGCGTGAAAGATGCTTTCCACACAGGCCGTGGCCGTGTAATGATGCGAGCAAAATCTTCATTTGAAGTTACCGCAACAGGCAAAAACCAAATTATTGTTACCGAAATTCCTTATCAAGTAAATAAAGCAGAACTGATTAAGAAAACTGTTAACCTGATAGAAGAAAAAGTAATTGACGGAATTTCTGATATACGCGACGAAAGTGACCGCGACGGTTATAGGGTTGTTTTTGATTTGAAACGCGATGCAGTTCCCAATATTGTATTAAATAAATTATATAAATATACCCAACTACAAACTTCATTTTCGGTAAACAATATTGCTTTGGTAAAAGGCCGCCCGGTGGCTTTGAACCTGAAAGACCAGATGGTACATTTTGTATCGCACAGGCACGAAATTATTGTTCGCCGCACCCAATACGAATTGGAAGAAGCCCGCAAACGTGCTCATATTTTAGAAGGTTTATTAATTGCCATCGACCATTTAGATGAAGTAATTAAAATTATCCGTGGTTCGCAAACCCCTGATTTGGCAAGGGTTGAGCTGATGAGCAATTTTGGGTTGAGCGAAATACAAAGCAAAGCAATACTCGATATGCGTTTGCGTACCCTTACCGGACTTGAGCGTGATAAAATTAAAGATGAGTACACCCAGATTATGGAACTTATCAGCCGCTTAGAAGCCATTCTTTCGGATGAAGCTGCACGTATGCAAATAATAAAAGATGAACTTGCTGATATGAAACAAAAGTATGGTGATGAACGCCGTACCGAAATTATATATGCAGCAGGCGAATTTCGTATGGAAGATATGATACCCGATGACGAAATGGTAATTACCATTAGCCGTATGGGTTATATCAAACGTACACCAACTGCCGATTATCGTGCACAAAACCGTGGAGGCCGCGGACAACGCGGTGTGTCGCACAGAGACGAGGATTTTGTAGAGCACTTATTTATTGCTACAAACCACAATTATTTATTATTCTTTACCGATCATGGTCGTTGTTATTGGCTTAAAGTGTATGAAATTCCTGAAGGTGCTAAAACTACCAAAGGCCGTGCTATACAAAACATGGTGAACATGCCTGCCGATGATAAAATTCGTACCGTAATTAATGTAATGAATTTGGAAGACAAAGAATACCTGGAAAATAATAATATTGTATTGTGTACCAAAAAAGGAATTATCAAAAAAACCAATTTAGAATTATATTCTCGTCCACGTACCAACGGTATTAATGCCATTAATATACGCGAAGATGATGAACTTTTAGATGCCCGATTAACCGATGGCACCAGCGAAATTATATTGGCAAGCAACAATGGTAAAGCTATTCGTTTCAACGAAAGTTTGGTAAGACCCATGGGCAGAAATGCTACTGGTGTTAAAGGTATGCGTCTGGCTGAAGGCGATGAAGTAATTGGTATGATAGCAATGAAAGTTGACACCGGTAAAAACGTGATGGTGGTAACTGAAAAAGGTTACGGCAAACGTTCGGAGATTGATGAATACCGTGTTACGGGCAGAGGCGGAAAGGGCGTAAAAGCCATGAACGTAACTGAAAAAACAGGTAAACTTGTAGCCATATTAGATGTGGACGATACCCAAGATTTGATGATTATCAATCGTGGTGGGTTGACTATACGCTTGTCAGTAGATACTTTAAGAGTTGTGGGACGTGTAACCCAAGGTGTGAAACTGGTAAAAATAAACGACAAAGATTCAATAGCAAGTGTGGCTTTGGTGAACAAGGAAGAAGAGGAAGAACTTATAGAAGGAGAAGAAATTGATGGCACAGAAATAGACAATACCGACCCAATCGCATTGGCTCAATTGGATGGCGAACCATTAGATTTAACGGAAGAAGAAGGAGAAGATGAATCGGATGATACACCAGAAAAAGAAGACCCAAGCAACCAAATTGACGAATAGGCGTTATTAATTAAAAACCACAACATCATATCATAATGAGACGTATCATTTTTACTCTGGCTATAGCTGCCACATTTTGTACCGCTGCATTTTCGCAAAAGGTAAATCTCGAATCCGCAATTACTTATTTTCGTAATGGAGATGAGTTGAGCATGAAAGATGCTAAAGTATATATTGACAAAGCAGCATCAAATGAAGAAACGAATATGAAGCCCAAAACTTGGTATTATCGGGGTGCTATCTATAGTAAAATAGCAACTGATGAAAAGCTAAAATATATGGACTCTAATGCTGCTGAGAAAGCGTTGTCATCTTTCATTACCTGCTTAGAAGTTGATAAAAAACTGGAATACTATAATAACGACGAGGCTGATGAAACTTTCACCAGTTCAGTTACTTATATGGTAGAAGCTGCTTTCAATGCTTTCAATGTATCGGTTACAAAACTAAACAAAGGCGATTATGCTGGTGCCCTAAAAATATATGATGATATATTAAAAGGATATAAATATGATAGTAAAAGTTTGTTGACGAACAATAACCTGAGCCGGAAAAAAGTATGGGAGCTTACAGCTTATGCCAATACAAGGGCAGGAAATACTGCTCGAAGCAAGGAACTATATAATATATTAATTGATAGCAACTATAGAGAAAAATCAGTTTATACTTCATTGTATAATTTATATATGAATGATAAAGATACTGCAAAAGCCCTGATAGTACTTGAAAAAGCACAACGTGCATTTGTTGATGATCCTATTTTTAGCGAAATCGAGATTCAGTTATACTTGGCTGGAGGAAACAATAAAGTATTTATTGAAAAAGTATCGCAAAAAATAGAATCGAATCCAGATAATGGCAGGTATTATTATTATAGAGGTATGACCTATGAAGATGTGCGTGGTGAATTAATAAATAAAAAAGCTCCTGCATCATCCATTGATAGTATTAACAAACTTATAGAACCCGACTATAAAAAAGCTGTTGAGTTAAATGAGTATGATACCTTTGCCCAATATAATTTAGGTGCTTTTTATTTTAACCAAAGTGTTGCAGTTATCAATAAAATAGGCAAACTCAATGATAAAAGTCCTGACTACAAAACAAAGTTAGCCCAACTAGAAGCTGATAAAAAAGCCTTGTTCGATAATGCCCGTCCGCATTTAGAAAAAGCGTACGACCTTAAAGACAATGACTATCAAATTGCATTGGCTTTACAACATTTGTATGAGCAATTAAAAATGCCTGATAAGGCCAAAGAATTTGAAGCGAAGGCTAAAGCATTGAAACCTGTTGATAAGAAATAAGTAGTTATATTTTTATAGAATTTAAAGCACTCCAATTGGGGTGCTTTTTTGTTTAGAGGATTTCTTTTACAATTTTCTTTTGTTTGTTGTTCCACTATTAGTTAACTTTGTGCTCCACATTTTTATGGAGCAAGTTAGGGAAATTATCTATTACAAAAACTATTTCTCCGACTTTTTCGATCAACAGACAGAAAAAGTAAAAGAAAAAATAGATTATATCTTATTTGTTATCACTATAGCTGAAAGAATTCCACAGAAATTATTCAAAAATATTGAAGGTACTGATGGCTTATATGAAATACGAATAGAATACCAAGGAAATATTTACAGAATTTTTAGTTGCTTTGATGAAGGAAAACTAGTGGTACTGTTTAATGGTTTTCAAAAGAAAAGCCAAAAGACTCCACATGTGGAAATAGACAAGGCGATAAAAATTAAAGCTGGATATTTTGCAGAACAAAATAAAAAAAAATAATATTATGAGTAAAGTATATAAAACAAAAAATAAAAATATAACTACATTTGACGAACACCTCGACAAGCGTTACGGCAAAATCGGAACAATAGAAAGAACTGACTTTGAAATAAAGGCTAAGTCATTTGCCATCGGAGAAATTATTAAAGAAGAGAGGAAACTTGCTTCAATGACCCAAGAACAATTGGCAGAGAAAACCGGAACAAAAAAGAGTTTTATTTCACGTATTGAAAATGGGCACAGTGATATACAACTCTCAACCCTATATAAATTGATAGAGCTTGGGCTTGGTCGAAAAATTTCGTTTATAATTGAATGACGAAAAAGAACAAGAACATCGCAGAAAATTGGATACATGATAATGATATACATTTGAGCGATGACCGATACCTACACCCAAGACCAAACCTTCACCAAACAAGATTTCTCTTAACCTTACCGAGTTGCTTAAGTTGTTGAATCAACAACAGTACTCTTTACTTGTAATGTTAGATTTAGGATATAGGATGTGGGTTTTGTTTGCAAATGGTTAAGACAAGTTCACATTTGTGCCTCGCAATTCAAAAAAATAATTTTCAATTTTGATAGAATCATTGAAATACGCTAAATTTGTAGTATGACAAACACCTCTTTAAAATTAGAAATCAATTCTTTGCCACCAGCGATGCGGATGGAGGTTGCTGACTTTGTGGAATTC
>JAYVCI010000025.1:0-24017 GCA_043750035.1 Chitinophagaceae bacterium | reverse complement strand
CACAGCCCCGTTAACGGGGTCCACGGTAATACTCTGGGTCGGGTTGCCCGAGCTGTTGGTCTTTATGCTCACACCCTGCGAGGGGAAAGTGCCGCTGGTATATTGGGTGCCATTGATGGTGATGCTGGTGGCATTGGTCGGGAACGAGGTGATCCTGATGGAGTCAATCCTGCCGTTCGATGAATCTACCGGGGCAAACAAAGAGGGCGAGACCGTTATATTGGTTGTCCCCCCGGGGTTTGCCTGGCCTGATGCGGTGGCTGCCACTGCAAAGGGTCTTTGTTCAATGCCAAAGTTGGCGTTGCCCTGGTTACTTGTGGTCAAGGTTACAGGCAGCAGCCCATTTGTGTTCCCATCATTTCCAGCCCCTGCCCCAAGGTTTTCACCCGTGTTCACCCAGGTACTGGGCAAACTGGTTGCAGGTGCTGCACTGCTTACAGTGCCCTGGTTGGTAGTAACCTGCACGGTATAAACACCTGCTGAGAGATTGCTAAAACTATAGGTGCCGTTGGCCGCTACCGCGGTAGCGGCAACAACATTATTCGATCCGTCTAACAAATTAGCATATAAGCCAGTGCCTGAAGGATTATTAAAAGCAATGCCGTCAACCGTGTTCCCGTTGAGTAGGGCGTTCGTGTCGTTATAAAGAGTTCCGCTTACTAAGAGGCTGGTGAATGGCATGGTGATAGTGTTTGCGGTAGAGTCCTCCACACCGGCAGAGTCAATAGACAAGAAGGTGAAGCTGCTGGTCCCCGAGCCGTTGAAGTTTGGGTCGAGCCTCAGCAGGGCCGAGTCGTAGCTGCTGATTACCTGGTTAACGGTTACCGCAATGTTGTTGTAATATAAAGTGGCATTAGTAGGCAGGGTGCTTATCTTGAACTTGCTGCCCTGTCCCTTGGTGCCGTCCTCAAGGTCGGTTGCTGCCAGGCTTGGTGTCTGTACTTTTACTGTGCCGCCAGGGTTTACCTGGCTTGCTGCTGTTTTGTCAGTTCCCGCTGGGCGTTGGTCTATCCCGAAGTTAACGCCTGTGGGGTTTGTGGTGGTGGTGCGTACCCTTATGTCGCCATTGGGTGTTCCCACTTCGTTGCCGCTTCCACTGGCATTGTTTGTTCCGTAGTTTTCCCCCACGTTCACCCAGTTGCTTGGAAGTGCTGCTGCCGGTGCCGCACTGCCAATGGTTCCCTGTGTCGTTGATATGATGATCCTGTAGCCCGAATTGAGGTTGATGCTGTCCGGTATGGTGTAAACCCCGGTAGCCGCTGTTACCGCTACCCTGTTCAGCACAATCCCGGTAGCCGAGTCTATTAAATTGGCGTACAACTGTGTGGTGCTCGGGTTGCCGATACCTGTGCCGTTTATCACATTGTCAGTTAAACCACCGCGGTCATCGAAGACGGTGCCGCTAATGGTGAGGCTGGTGAATGGCATGGTGATAGTGTTTGCGGTAGAGTCCTCGACCCCGGCAGAGTCGATGGACAAGAACGTGAAGTTGCTGGTTCCAGAGCCGTTGAAGTTGGGGTCGAGCCTCAGCAGGGTCGAGTCGTAGTTGCTGATTATCTGGTTTATTGTTACAGCGATATTGTTGTAATATAAAGTAGCGTTAGTAGGCAGGGTGCTTATTTTGAACTTGCTACCCTGTCCCTTGGTGCCGTCCTCAGGGTCGGTGCCTGCAAGACTTGGTGTTTGTACTTTTACCGTCCCCCCGGGGTTTACCTGGCTTGCTGCTGTTTTGTCAGTGCCTGCTGGGCGTTGATCAATGCCGAAGTTGACATTTGTAATATTGTTTAAACCAACCCTTAGATTGATCTGGCTATTTGAAGTTCCTGCTTCGTTTCCTGACCCAGCAGCGTTACTAACGCCGTAATTCTCCCCAACACTTACCCAATTAGTAGGTAGATTTGCAAGTGAAGGTGCCGAAGCTCCTATATTGGCATTGGTTGTAGAAACTCTAACGGTGTATGCACTGTCTTTCTTTAAATCATAAAAAATATAGGTTCCATTTCCACTATTTAAGGTGTCTTTTCTCACAATTACACCTGTTACCGAATCAACCAAATATACATAAAGGGTGGTTGCACTTGGGGCATCTATAGCAGTACCGTTAATAACACCATCGGTTAGGCCGCCTCTATCATTGTACAGTGTACCAGAAATAGTAGGCCCTTCTCTCCAGTCACGCTCAGATGTTAATGGAACATCTATATTGGGATGAGAGGTGGGTTGAAGGCCTCCATTGGTTGGGTTAAACGAGGCTGTATTGTTGTCGTATCCATCATCTAAACCATCAAAATCTATATCCAGACCTGTGGGCACACCATTATTAGCAAGGCTTCCAGCATCTGCAATATTATCTCCATCGGTATCATGGCCTTCAATGGCATCTGACCATCCATCATTATCGGTGTCCAAATCTAAATAATCAGGATTGTCTGTCCCGTCTTTATTGTAGGGAACAAGCCCTTTGCTACCAGCAGTAGTTCCATAAGCATCAAGCAATCCATCACCATTCGTATCTGCGGTTCCGGGGGCAATATATGAAGCAGTAGCTTGGGCTTCAGTATTATCTGTAATCCCATCGCCATCGGCATCTATATCTATAAAATTAGCAAACTTATCCGCGTCAGGGTTATCCGTTGTCCAGCGATTGGTTCCATCGGGATATCCATTATCGTTAGCATCTGCCGAAGGGCTTATCAATGGTGTGTTTCCTGAGCTTGTACCAAATCCATCTTGTGTATTGTTCCATCCATCACCATCAGAATCTGTATAAGAATCAACCTTGCCATCTCGGTTAGAATCTGTGCCACCAACTTCTATCAAATCAACGATTCCATCATTGTCGCTATCCAAATCATAAGGATTGAGAATTACATCTCCATCGGGGTCTCCATTAATATAAGAATTGGGCTTGCCATCATTGTTTCCGTCTGGACCAGTTTTAACAAGCGGCCCCGAAGTAATTAATCCACTACTTATAACTTGGGCATTGGTTATGCCGGTTGAATTTGTATCGGCATCATAGATTGTAGAAAACCCATCTCCATCATAATCGGTTCTTGTAAAATTCTTTGTTGAGGGATTATAGTCATCAACATACCCATCGTTATTATCGTCAGCACCACCCATTTCAACCAAATCAGGAATACCGTCATTGTCGCTATCGGTGTCGAGAAAATTTCTGTTGCCATCACCGTCAGCATCTCCATTTACAATAGCAGAGCCCATATTGCCACTACAGTTTAAAAAGGAGTATTTGGCATAATAGATTCTTGTGTTGTTGGAAGCTGAGGTCCTTTTAATCCTTATCCTGGAAGTTGCTGAATTTAATGTATAATTAACAATCTGGGGAGTAGAACCAGATATATTGTAACTTTGTGTATTATAATATTTACCAGATAATATGGAATCTTGAATTATTTCAAAAGTTGTAGGAGATGCCCCACTCGAAGCAACCCTTATTTTTATTTGTGTGCCAGCTAAAACGGTATCTTGAAATTGCAAAACAACATAAGCATTGGTAGCAGCTATTTGGCCATAAGTTGTGGTATCTGTATCTACCATATATGACAAGTTGTTTATAGTACCAAATGTAGCAACTGCTGCATTTGCCCTATTGTTGGTGTATTGCCCATTGCAACTGATATCATATTTATCCATAATACCATCTAAGTCTGAATCAATCAAAGTGTCAATTTTTCCATCACCATTAGCATCTATTCCGCCTGCTTCTATCAAATCAGGAATTCCATCATTGTCACTATCGCGGTCGTACTGGTTAATAATACCATCGCCATCAAAGTCCAGGCTTGCACATACGCCTTTGGAGTTTAAGGTGCAAAAATCCGCGTCCCTAAAATTTTGAACGCCATCACTATCATTGTCAAGGCCGGGATCACCTCCGCTTAAGCATGAAAAGCTTGTTGCCCCAAAACCACATGATTCTTGAACATCAAGGATACCATCATCGTCATCATCCACATCGTTCAAATCGACAAGTCCATCGCAGTCATTGTCATTTACCACATAAAAAGTATCTTTACCCGCATTTCCTGAGCAGCCGTTTTGTGGAGTCATGGTTACTATATACAAACCTGTTTTTGAAACCGTTACTGAAGCAGTTGCAGAATCGCCAACAATTTTACCCCCATTATAGGAATTCCATTGATAGAACAACAAACTGGGATCGTAAGCAATATTGGGCTTGGCCACAAAAGTTACGGTAGAGTCTCTCACACATTTGGGTATGAAAGTACTGGTGGAAAATGAAGTTATTTCAGGGAAATCGCCAAATGGCACCGGGCCAGCAAAATCTTGCAATTGAGAGGAGAAGGAGCCGGACGACCTTGATTTACACATGAGTTTTAAAGAGATATCATCGCAAGCAGCATTAAAGCCACTTACATAAGCAGGGTCTAGGCCAAGTAAGGATAAGTTTACCCCAAACTCAATCATCTGATTGCTCAAATAACTGGTTCTAAGGCTGTCAGTTTGTCCATCAAAAGTTTGCCAAGGTGCCGCGGTAGTAGTGTCATTATTATTGTTATAGGAATAAAAATAAGTAGCGGTGTTGTTTTTAGGCAGCACAGTGGCATAACCAAATTTTGCGTTTACACCATCGCCATCAAAATTTGAACCCCAACTGAACTTTGACGGAGTTACCTTGGTAAAATTGGTATCACGGGTCCAAATTCTAACTTCAAAAGCATTGACACCTGAATTGCTATACGAGGTAGCAATAATCATATCGCCGGCCCGGGTTACATTTCCGCTTGCATCAAATTTCCAGGCAATGTGGCCCGAGTCTGAACCATATTCAGTAAATCCAGAACTTTGGTCATAATTTAATGCTGAGCGATAAATTTCAAAGTCATTGTAACGATCCCCGGTATTGTCAATAGTAGTAATAGAGCCAAACATCCACAACGAATCGGAGGTTGAGGTGCCATCTCTGCGATAGTGGGCATAAAAATCCACAATATCGTTTTTGGAGTTAACATTACCCACACCGTGCGACCATATAGCGGGGCTTTCCCCATTTTTACTTGCAGTAGGATACATGGTAGAATCTTCAAAAATAGCGGATTTATGGTTGTCGCGGTTATACCTAGCATCCATCATCCTTTTCCCATTAGAAACCGTAAAGAAAGGAACAGACATGCCTCTCGTAAATTGAGAATTTCGGTTTGCCCTATTAGCTTTTAAATAGGCTAGGTATGCCGCACCACCATTGGTATCTATTACAGCAATACCGCTGCCTGTATCTTTTTTAAACCAATCGTCGGTGCCATTGGCAGTAAAAGTACCAAACTGTCTTTTGTTGGCATAATAGTCGCCTTCAATACCAAATTTAGATATTACAACCTGAGCATCAGCTAAAGAAATGCAGGCAACCATAAAGGTTAAAGACAATATAGCCTTTTTACCTATACCTCCGCATACGGAGTTGATGGGAAGTAAAATTGAATGTAGAATTTGTTTGATCATGGATCTGTTTTTATATTTTTTCATTTTAATAAGGGATGCAAAATTAAAGTCTGAATGTGTATATATTGTCATTATGTTTCTATCTAGTTTGTAAAGGGAGGTTTTTATTTAACCAACGGTGCGATTTATTTAACCGTACTGTTTATATCTTTGTCAAATTAAATACTTCCATCTACTGTTTTGTTTAATTTGTTTAATTTCATTGTGCAATATTCGATAGGGTGGGCCTAGTGGTAAATGATATTCATCAGCAAAGGAGTATGATGGTTATCATATTTGCCTGTATATGGGTGTATGTTAAGTGGTGAATTGTGGATAGCCTCAGTTAGTTTTTTTTTGGAAGGTGCGGGCCCGATGTGTTAGTGGCACCTCCTCCATTTACAAAAAGGGCAGTAGTTGAAAATGGGAATAAAACAGCGGCTCTATTTTTAAATCTGATCGTATAGTTTTTCAATTTTTTATGGGTCGTTTTTATATATTATATAGTTTTCGGCAAAATTACCGCAAAGTGCATGCTTATTAGGTTAAGGTAGGTTTGTGTTGATTCTATGTACTTGTTTAATGTGTGATTATGTGCAAAAGTAGAAGTTGTTATCTTGTTGAGTAGTTGCCAAGTACCCCAATAACTTACATGTCCATAAATATAGACTTGTGTTTGTATCTTTTTAAGGCTTGTCAAATCTATCAGGGATTCTATTGATGTTTTGGTCATTGCTTTTTTGTGTTTCTATAATTCTTCTTCGTTTTTCTTACATATTCTTTAATATGCAAGGCTTATTTTTTAACGTCTATATTTGTTTTTCAGAACATTAGGGTTATCCTTTTTCTTGTTTTTACCCAACCCGAGACGATTTGCAATCGTATTGAATAGGGCTTTGGGTTTGCAACCAAAAGATATTCGATAAAAAAACATATTGCGGTTACAAACCGCATTCCTTGCACAAGACGATTATAAATAGTCTCGGGTCGTAGCAGTCATCTCCAAAATGTGGTTGGTGATGGTTCGACTTCGCTCACCACCAAACCACAGGCAGTAGATGCCACCTGCCTCTGGTCGGTGTTTTCACCGACCAGTAACGTGCTCACTAAAGTACCATGCATGCTTTTGTGCAAAGTATGATAGAAAACCCAAAGCTATCATCTCCGTATTTGGTTGGTCTCGTTCAAAAAAACGAGACCAAACCACAGGCAGTAGAAAAAAATGGATAATTTATTCCCCAAAATAAACTACATTTGTACTTCAATTTCAATACTATGTGTAAAAAACTATATATAATACTTCTGCTAACTATTACTATCATGTTTTCGCTAAGCAGCGATGCACAGGTGAATAGGAGGGATAATAAAAAATCGGTGGCGTACAGGGCGAATAAATGATTTGCAAAATACAAATAAAGTGTTTGACTATTAACTAATTCAATTACCAAAAATGAATTTTTTTTTTACCATCTTCTATCACCTGCCTGTCTGCCGGCAGGTTAGGCAAGCCACTCTGCTCCTCCTCTCCTTCCTTTTTGCATCCAACGCCCATGCACAATTTGCTTGGGCTAAAGCAATAGGCGGAACAAGTTACGACTGTGCCTACTCCATAGCCCTCGATGCCGCGGGCAATGTTTATACTACGGGCTATTTTACTGGTAAAGTTGACTTTGACCCTGGAGCGGACACCTTCAATCTAACTTCGGCAGGTAATGAAGACATTTTTATTTCGAAATTAGATGCTGTTGGGAAATTTGTTTGGGCAAAAGCACTGGGCGGAATAGGTGAAGATTTTGGCAACTCCATAACCCTTGATGCTTCGGGCAATGTTTACACTACTGGCAGTTTTCAGGATACAGTTGACTTTGACCCCGGAGCGGGAACCTCCAATTTAACTTCTGAAGGTAGTAATGATATTTTTATTTCGAAATTAGATTCTGCCGGGAAATTTGTTTGGGCTAAAGCAATGGGCGGAACATATATCGATGGTGGCCGGTCTATAACCCTTGATGCTTCAGGCAATGTTTACACTACGGGCAGTTTTATGCGTACAGCAGACTTTGACCCCGGAGCGGGAACCTTCAATTTAACTTCGGCAGGTAGCAGTGAGGGCATTTTTATTTCGAAATTAGATACTGCCGGGAAATTTGTTTGGGCTAAAGCAATGGGTGGATCAAGTGATGATTATGGCATCTCCATAGCCGTTGATGCTTCAGGCAATGTTTACACTACGGGCTATTTTACTAATACAACCGACTTTGACCCCGGAGCGGATACCTTCAGTGTAGTTTCGGCAGGTAGTCGTGACATTTTTATTTCGAAACTAGATTCTGCCGGAAAATTTGTCTGGGCTAAAGTAATGGGTGAATCAAGTCAGGATGAGGGTAGCTCCATAGCAATTGATGCTGCGGGGAATGTTTATACTACGGGCTATTTTTGGGGTATAGTCGACTTTGACCCTGGAGCAGGAACTTTTAATTTAACTTCGGCAAGTGGCGGTGACATTTTTATTTCGAAACTAGATACTGCCGGGAAATTTGTGTGGGCAAAAGCAATGGGCGGAACAAGTACCGAAATTGGCAGATCCATAACCCTTGATGCTTCGTGCAATGTATACACTACAGGCTTTTTTTGGGGTACGGTCGACTTTGACCCCGGGGCAGGAACCTTCAATTTAACTTCGGTAGGTGGTGGTGACATTTTTATTTCTAAACTAGATACTGCCGGAAAATTTGTGTGGGCAAAAGCAATGGGCGGAATAGATGACGAAGGTGGCAGATCCATAGCCCTCGATGCCTCGGGCAATGTTTATACTACGGGCAGTTTTCAGGACACTGCAGACTTTGACCCCGGGGCGGGAACCTTCAATCTAACTTCGGCAGGTTATACTGACATTTTTGTGCATAAGATGGTAGATTGTTCAGGAGCATCTGCAACATCCAGTACCATAAGTGTTTCGGCCTGCAACAGTTATATTTTCAATGGCATTGCACTATCCAGCAGCGGCACTTACTATGATACCCTTGCAAATGCAATAGGTTGCGATAGTATCATAACATTAAACCTAACTATCAACAAAAGCACAGGTATTACAATTTACGATACCGCCTGTAGTAGCTATAGTTTCAAAGGGAATACAATTACTTCGTCGGGTATATATGATGATACTTTAACCAATGCATTGGGCTGTGATAGTGTGGTTACTTTGCACCTAATTATTCAAAACACAAATTTTAGTTTAGCATTTACCCAGAACACCCAAGTATTTACCACCCCACCATTCGATGTATTGTTTTTAAATACCACACCCAATAAAAACAATTATACATTCACTTGGCTTTTCGGAGATGGAACTTATTATAATGGAACCAATCCGCCCAAGCATACATACCAAGCAAATGGCACTTACGATGTTACTTTAATTGCACAAAACAATACTACAGGTTGCACAGATACCTTATACAAACAGGGTTGGATATTGTGTTCAGGCGGGTGCACCCACACAGCCCAAATCATGCAAAGTAATATTGCTAAAAAGTGTTCGGGAGATTCTATATATTTATCATGTGTTTCTGACTCAGCTTATACTTATCAATGGTTATATAATGGTATCAAAATACAAGGGGCAACAGATAGTTTTATATATGTGAAAACTGCGGGTCAATATGCAGTTATGGTTACAGATAGCAATTGTCCTTTAACTTCGGCTGCGGTAGTAATAGATTTTTACCCACTTGCTACAAAACCTAAGATATCTTATAATGGAAGTTTGGTTTTTTGCACGGGTGGCTCGGTTGAGTTATATATCAACAATATATATAATACATATAGTTGGAATACAGGCTCACAAACCTATCGTACATACGTCACAAACTCTGGAACATACTTCGTGAATGTAACTGATACCAATGGCTGTAAAGCACAGTCAGATACTTTTTCGCTGAATGCATCCTTTATATCTCCCCCAGCAATTTGCTTGGTAAGTGTAGACAGTGCTACCAACAAAAATATCATTATTTGGGAAAAAGCAAATGCAGGATCTATAGATTCATTTGTGGTTTTGAAAGAAACATCTCAAGCCAATATATATAATATGATTGGCAAATTACCATATAGTGCATTCTCTACTTTTGTTGATACCGCCAGCAATCCAAATGTGCAAGCCAACAGATATAAACTGCAGGCAATTGATACTTGCGGTATCACTACTTTGCCGAGCGACTATCATAAAACAATGCATTTAACCATCAACAAAGGGCAGGGTACAAATTGGAATTTGATATGGTCGCATTATGAAGGAATACAGTTTTCTTCTTATAATATATATCGTGGCTCGAGCAGTACTACCATCAGTTTGCTTACAACAATTGCCAGTAATTTGAATTCTTATACGGATATAAATCCTCCTTCGGGAAATCTATTTTACCAAATAGAAGTAGTGAATCCACAAGGTTGCACACCATCGCAGAAAACCTATTCGTATAGTTCTTCAAAATCGAATATTGCAGATGTGGGTACTATCGGAATTGCAAACTTGAGTAATACCCAATACACCATTTTCCCCAACCCCACCACCTCCCAACTCACTATCCAATCATCCAAAAAACTATCAAACACCACCATCAAACTATATAATATAACAGGGCAAATTATTATACAAAAAACGAATTTATCGGGAGATAATTTCACGATAGATTTGGCGGAGTATGCGAAAGGAATTTATATATTGGAGATAGATAGTGGTGAGGGGGTGGAACGGGTGAAGATTGTAAAAGAGTAGACAAAAGATAATTTTGTTTTGTCTTTAATCTTTTAGCGGCCTCTAACACACACCACCAAACACGAATGCTTGCCTTTGGTCGTCTCGTTTTAAGAACGAGACCGACCAGTAACGTGCTCACTAGAGTATCATATATGTTTTGTGTGTGGTTAAGTAGAAAGCCCAGGCTATCATCTCCAAAATGTGGTTGGTCTCGTTCTTTAAACGAGACACAACCACAGGCAGTAGATGTACAACCACAGGCCAAAAAATTAGGTTTTTAGAAAATGTTGCTATACTTTTGCCTACCAAAACCCCAAACACAAAATGCGTAAAATTTCTATCTTATCCTTTGCTCTGCTATTTGCAGCCAACACCCAAGCCCAAGCCCCAACGGTAAAAGCTGTACCTGCAAACAGGGTTACCTATTACGGTGCCAACCTCAACGTATTGGTGAACCCCAACAACGACAGTACTACCATCAGTTTTGAGTACGGGCTTGACACTGCCTATGGCTCTACTGCCAATGTGTCAGGAAAATATACCGGCAGCACTACCCTGTTTAAAACCTTAGCAATTACTGGCCTTACCCCCGGCAAATCATATCATTACAGAGCAAAAGCTGTAAACAGCAGCGGAACCACTTATGGGGCTGACAGAGTGTTTAGTGCAGGAAGCAGCTTCTCAAAATCTGGTGGAGCATACCATACCGTTGCTGTGGGAGAAGACGGCATTGTGTATGCCTTTGGTTATAATGCTTATGGCCAATTGGGCGATAATACCACCACCGACAGAACAACCCCGATACGCGTAGAAAAGGGAGCCTACAGCGGTACTACCTATTTGGGCGACAATACCAACAATCCCATCATTTCAGTTTCGGCAGGGGGGTTACACAGCATAGCCCTTGCAGCCGATGGGTCGGTGTATGCCTTTGGTGAGAATAGTGTTGGCCAATTGGGCGATAATAGCACCACCAACAGAACAACCCCAATAAAAGTAGCCAAGGGAGGCTACAGCGGTACTACCTATTTGGGCGACAATACCAATAATCCCATCATTTCAGTTTCAGCAGAGTATGCTCACAGCATGGCCCTTGCAGCCGATGGGTCGGTGTATGCCTTTGGTTATAATGCTTATGGCCAATTGGGCGACAATACCACCACCGACAGAACAACCCCAATACGCGTAGCAAAGGGAGCCTACAGCGGTACTACCTATTTGGGCGACAATACCAATAATCCCATCATTTCAGTTTCGGCAGGGGGGTATCACAGCATGGCCCTTGCGGCCGATGGGTCGGTGTATGCTTTTGGTTATAATGCTATTGGCCAATTGGGCGATAATACCACCACCGACAGAACTACCCCAATACGCGTAGCAAAAGGAGCCTACAGCGGTACTACCTATTTGGGTGACAATGTGAACAACCCCATCATTTCAGTTTCAGCAGGGCTCTATCACAGCATAGCCCTTGCTGCCGATGGGTCGGTGTATGCCTTTGGTCTAAATAATTTTGGGCAGTTGGGCGATAATACCACCACCAACAGAACAACCCCGATACAGGTATTGGGTGTTGGTGGTTCAGGGGTTTTGGATTTGATAAGTTGCAAATCAAAGGTTACTTTGAATATAACCACATGCAATAGTTATACTTTCAAAGGAAACGCCATCACTACCAGTGGAGTTTATTATGATACGCTGACCAATGCCAAAGGTTGTGACAGTGCAGTTACACTGAACCTGACGATCAACAACAGCACTTCAAATACCATTACCACAACCGCTTGTAACAGTTATATATTTGCTGGAAATCCGCTTACAAGTAGCGGGGTATATTATGATACCTTGACAAATGCTGTGAATTGCGATAGTGTCGTAACACTTAATTTAACTATAAATAACAGTACTGCAAACACCATTACCAAAGCAGCCTGCAACAGTTATATGTTTGCTGGAAATACACTTACCAGCAGTGGTGTATATTATGATACGCTTAACAATTCCACAGGATGTGATAGTATTATAACGCTTAATCTCACAATTAATACTGTGAATATTACTGTTACACAAAATAATTATATTTTAACTGCAAGTGCTACTAATGCTGCTTATCAGTGGCTAGATTGTAACAATGCTTACAAACCTATTACAGGTGCTGCAAACCAAATTTATACTCCAACTGTTAATGGGGACTATGCGGTTATTGTCACAATGAATGGGTGTACTGATACTTCAGCATGTATTAACATAAACAATACAAATATTGACTATATATACAATACCCAATACACCGTCTTCCCCAACCCCACCAATGCTTCACTAAATATACAGTCCACAAAAAAACTATCAAACGCCACCATCAAACTCTATAATATAACAGGGCAAATTATTTTACAAAAAACGAATTTATCGGGAGACAATTTCACAGTCGATTTGAGTGAATATGCGAAAGGGATTTATATATTGGAGATTAGTAGTAGCGAGGGCGTTGAAAGGGTGAAGGTGGTGAAGGAGTAGAAAGCATTTTACATTTTACATTTTCAATTTTACATTTTATTTTAAAATAGTATATCGTAATACAATGGAAGAGCCACAATTTACTTTTGTCAATCATAAACAAATGCCAGTCTATCTTTCCGTTGAGGATTTTGAAACAAATATGGCTGACCCTAGAAGTAACCTGGCATATGGTGAGTTAGGGAATGTTATATCACAGCCTAATGAAGTATATATGCAAAAGAATGAAGAGAATGGGGCAATAGAAATGCGTGTAATTAAGTTCTATAGCAATGGAGCTATTGTCGCTATAGTAGATTATGCCGATATTGTCAATATGCAACTTAAGAATTGGTATATTGTATATAGCGAACAAATAAAGGTAAATGGGAAAGTGGTAAATGCAATTGATAATGAAAGGAGAGGGATACTGTTAGCGAATTTTCAAATTGGGAAGAGTATAGAAAGTATATAGTATATATAATAAGATATACAAGGTTTATTTTTTGTCTTTCATCTTTTAGCGTGTCTAACACACCCCCGCCTCGCAATGGCTTGCACACCCCCTCTCAAGAGGGGAGTCAATCGTGCTAAGGCTTTGGGAAGTTTTGTTTCGCGGAAAAGTACTTGATACCTGATACTAGCTACTTGATACCGTTTCCCTTCTTTTTAATTTTAGTATTCGCATTCTTCACATCTTCCTCAATACTCCGCAATTTAGTTTCGCAGTATAATATAAGCTCATTCGCCTCCTTAACTTTGGCTGCAAGTGTATCCAGTTGGATGGTGTCGTCTTCTATTTGCTCAACCAGTTTTTCCAATTCGGTGAAGGCTTTGTTATATGTTAGTTCTTTTGGCATTTTTTTCTTTTTTGGTTACGGTACTATATATAATTTCATCTTGTAATAAGATATCAATTTCGGTATTGGGTTGTATATTTTTTGGGTCAATAATAATTTTATCGTTTTGAGTTATTATAGCAAATCCCTTTTTGAGAATAGCAGCCGGGCTTGATAGTTTTACCAGTCGTTTCAAGTCTTGCAGGTTTTCTTTGGCGTTGTCAATAAGATTGGCTATTTGCTGGGTCAAGCGTTCTTTTAGCTCTATTATACTGTTCTCAAATTCGAAATTATGTTCTATGATATTTGCTGCAACTTTGGTAGGTGTTTTATGTTCGCGTGCCATCATATCTACAATGCTGGTATTGCGATCGTGGCCAATTCCAGTATATATAGGAATGGGAAATGTGGCCACAGTTTTTGCCAGTTCATAATCCTCAAAAGGTTTGAAATCTAATTGCGAACCACCACCACGAACAATGGCAACCATATCAAAATTTTCTTTCTGCGTATATACAAGTTGTAATTGTTCCAATATTAATTGGTGTGCGGTATCGCCTTGAATTTGTGTAAGAAATTCAGTAACAGAAAATGCATAGCCGTGTTTGTTTTTTTCTAGCTCTTGCTTGAAATCCCTTTGTCCATCTGAGTTTGGGGCGGTTATTAAGGCGATGCGTTGTATTACAATTGGCAATGGCAATCTATTATTATAAGTTATATAATTCCCATCAAACAATTGTATATGTTTGGGGTTTTCTTTTAATAGTTTTTCTAAGGTATTTTGTCTTTCCAGTTCTATAGTCCCTAAAGTATAGGCTACATCAATTTTGAGTACATCCAGATTCAAACCATATTTTGGATGGAATCGGACTTTCACTTCGCAGGTAATTTCTATTCCATCTACAAAATTTTGTTTGGTCTTTTTTTCAAATAATTCTATTTCATTATAATAGTTTGCCCAGAATACGGCCCTTAGTTCCACAGTAGTATTGTTCTTTTCGCGTTCAACCAGTTTTAAGTAGCAGCGGCGTGTGCCCGTATATTTTTTTACATCACTAATCTCAGCAGTAACCCAAAAGGTTTCTCCCTCAAAACGTGCTTCCATCGTTTCCTGTATTTCATAGGCGAGTTCAGAGAGTTTGAGTGATTGTGGCATGGGGCAAATATATATTTATTTGGGTCGTGATATATTAACGATATAATAACATAGTTTTCCTCATTTTACATTGCTTGCTACCTCCTCAAGATTTGAGTTTATCACTCAAAGCTTAAATCCTATCACAGCAATCTCTTTACTTTCCTTTTGATATGTTATCACAACCGCCATTCCTTTCCAGTTAGGATCGGTAACACACATAATAGTTCCCAAGCAATTTAATTTGATAGCTGTATTTGTATTGATATCTGACCCAGAAGTGCTTTTGGTTATGGGATATTTATCCAAAAGTAAAACACCATTATACCTGTTCTTTGAAACCTTTTTGTCTCCATCAAAATTATAAGTAATGGCAAATGAGGTGATGGTTCTCACTGTTGTGTCCCTTCCCAATTCAACAGAAAAGCCCAACCTGTCATAAGCAAAAACACGTACCTTACCAGCAAGTTTCTCCACCCTGTCAGGGTTGCCAAACATTTTCTTAATTTGTTCGATAGTAGTAGTTCCGTTTATAACCCGTTTCCCAATCGTTATTTTTTTTGTTGCTGTATTTACTTTAATAGTATCTGCCTGTTGAGCATATATATTGGAAGATAAAAAAATCGAAATAAGTATGATATATATATTGGTGTGTTTCATTTTTTGTCTGTTAAAATTCTCTTTTTTCCACCATCTCTGCAATGGTAAGCCCGATTGATAAACTAGAAGTAGCCGCAGGCGAAGGGGCATTAAGCACATGTATAATAGTTCCCTTATCTACTATAGAAAAATCATCTAACAACTGTCCATCACGACTGCAAGCTTGGGCACGGATGCCCGAACCTCCTGGTTCTAAATCGTCTTTTTGTATTTCTGGGATTAAGCGTTGCAATGCTTTGGTGAAGGCTGATTTGGAGAAGGAACGGTAAAATTCTCCAATCCCTGTTTTCCAATATTTCATGGCCACTTTCCTAAACCCAGGCCATGACAATGATTGCCATAATTCTCCCAGATTAAAATCTGTTTTCTTATAGGCTTCTTTCCCAAAAGCAAAAACAGCATTGGGACCAGCCTCAATACCACCGCCAATCATACGGGTAAAATGAACACCCAGAAATGGAAAATTAGGGTCGGGCACAGGGTATATTAAATTCTTTACCAAATATTGTCGCTCTGGTTTTAGTATATAATACTCTCCCCTAAAAGGTATGATGCGTACATCTAATTTTTCTTCGCTTAATGCTGCAATTTGGTCGCAAAACAATCCAGCACAATTTATAATATATTTTGTGTGATACGATTTTTTTTCTGTTTGTATAATATTCTCATCTTCCTCTATAATGTCAATTACTTTTTCATTATAATATATTTCGCCACCCATTTGTGTAAAGCATTCGGCAAATTTTAGCGATACTGTTTTGTAATTGATAATTCCTGTTTGAGGTACCACTATACCGCTGATACCCGCACAATGCGGCTCGTATTCCTTAATTTGTTGCTGATTTATTTTAATCAAACCCTGCAATCCATTTTCTATCCCTCTATTATAAATATTTTCCAATGCGGGAAGTTCTTTTTCGTCGGTGGCTACAATAATTTTTCCGCAAAGTTCATAAGGAATATCATGTTCTTTGGCAAACGCAATAAGCATATCATAACCCCGCAAACAATTGATGGCTTTGCTGCTGCCATGCTTATAATATATACCGCTATGTATTACGCCACTGTTGTGCCCCGTTTGGTGACAAGCTACTTCATGTTCTTTTTCTAAGATAGTTATTTTAAATTGGGGATTTTTTTTTATCAAATGATAACCCGTTGCCAATCCCACTATTCCACCACCTATAATAACAATGTCGTATTTCATATAGTTGATCCGATAGCTATCGGATTACGAATTATATATATCATTTTATTCTAAAATTACAGCAGTAACTGTATATCCCTTCTGCTTTAACAACTGTAGCAATCCAACTTCCCCGGGCAGATGCAAAGCCCCAACAGCAATAAACATGCTTTGATTGGGTGCTTGGTCGACAAAAATTTCAACCCATTTTTTATTACGTTTATCAAGTAATATATCCATATCGTACCCAACTCCTGGTTGATTGGCCAACTTGTTTAAATTTTCTAAATCACCAGCTCTATAATACTTGAATAATTTGGTCATCATTCCGGTATCTTCTTTTTCTTTTTTCAACCCTTCTACAAAATTAGAAGCCTGCTTTTCCACGGGTGTTTCATCGAACAACATGGCTGCTTGCATCTCATCGGTTTCAAAACCACGTAATTTTTTATGGTTTGCTTTGGCCATCGAAAATAATTTTTTGTCGATAGAAAAGCTCTTATCGTCCATGTTTCCAGATTTCATTAATTCCATAGCTGCTAACATGGTTTGAACAAAAGCAGGTTTAAATTTTTTATAATCCGCTATATCTATATCCATGCTATCTTTCAAATACTTTGTTGCCCATTGATAATCCGCTGGCATGAAACAACTTTCTAAATTACGATCTTTTAAGAAAGCGTGTTTTAACAAATTATTTTCATTTATGGAATCAAAATTCATTTCACCATAAAAAGCTTCGCATAGATTTATGACAGAATCGTATTGTGATGTTTTTTTATCATTAGGTTTCACCCCTAAATGAAAGGTCCCAAATATATAACAATTGCCTTTTACCCCATTCCCACTCACCTTCCACAGCAGGCTTTTCTGCATGGTTTGCCCATTGCATATATTATATAACAATACGAAGGTGAAAAAAAATACCGTTGTTAGTTTTTTCAAACCAAAAGTTAAACTACTATTCATTTAAAAAAACATAAAAATAAAAAATGTCAATTATAAAATAAAAAATGAAATACTATTGAATTCCCATCAACTCACAATCGAAAACCAATGTTGAATTGGGAGGTATCAATCCATTGCCAACATCCTCAGCTCCATAGCCCAGTGCTGGGGGAATAATAAAACGAACACAATCTCCAACTTCCATCATAGCAATCCCTTCATCCCAACCCTTTATTACACGGCCTTGGCCAAGTGGGAAAGGAAGGGGTTCGCCACGGTCGACCGAGCTATCGAATTTTTTGCCGCCCAGCAAGCTACCCGTATAATGCACCAATACAGTCTGTCCGGCGGTAGGTTTTTTGCCACTGCCACTTTTCTTTATAATAATATATTGAAGACCCGAAGCTGTGGTCTCTATTTTTTTTCCTGTTATATCAAAAGGATGTGGTTGACACTTAGCTGTTTCTGTTGGTTTTACTTGTATATCTTCAGCTTTGGGCTCTTGCCGTGCATCCAATACTTCTATTTCGAAATATAAAGTGGAATTTGCTGGAATTACACCTGCTATGGCACGCTCACCGTAAGCAAGATTTGCAGGTATTACAAAAGCAGCTTTGTCGCCCACATTCATCAATGCCAATGCCTCTTCCCAGCCTTTAATTACGCGGCCCTGTCCCAATGCAACAGTAAATGGCTGCCCCCTGTCAAGCGAACTGTCAAACTTTTTGCCTGTCATTAGTTTACCTGTATAATGCACACTTACGTTATCCCCGTTTTGTGTTTTGCGGCCATTTCCTTTTTGTATATAATAGTATTTTATTCCACTGCCTGTGGTTATCACATCTTTGCCTTCAAGACTAATAGGTGTTGGTTTTACTACCTCCATCAATTCCACATCGAATATTAAAGTAGAATTAGCAGGAATAGATCCTTGGTCTGCCTCTCCATACCCCATTGCCGCAGGTATAATTAATGTAGCTTTTTCGCCTTTGCCCAAGAATTTAATACCTTGGTCCCAGCCTTCTATTACACTGTGTGCTCCTAAGGTAAAAGCAAATGGATCGCCTTTGCCCACTGATTGGTCGAACACCGTTCCATTGGTAAGTTTGCCTATATAATGTACTTTTACTTGGTCCCCATCTTGTGCTCGTGGGTTCTTATTTTTTTGGGTGATGATGATTTGAAGCCCGCCGGGAGCATTAATGGTGTCGTTCATTGGTTTTTTGATGTTTGGTCTTTGATTGGTTTTGTTAGGTTTGGCCGCAACTTTTCCTTTGGGGCTAACTTGGGTTTTGGTTGTTTTAGTTTGGCCCAATAAAAAGGAACAACTTAAGATGGTTGATAAAAAAACGAGGGTTATTCTTTGCATTGCTTTATTTTTATTTTTTTAGCCTGCAAAGATAAGACCAATCAATTATTAATTGGCTTTTATAGTAGGGTCTAGCTGAATTTTCACATCGCCGCCACCTTGTGGGATAATATCTTTGAGCTTCACAACTAGTTTCAGTTTATCACCTTTCTGCATATAAGATTTTAATTCTTTCTGTTGCAGTCTGTATATAGAATCGGCACTCACCTTAAATTCTGCACTATCGCCTATGCCCATTTGCATGATACAATCAGTAGGTCCGCCCACAAAATCTTTGGCCACATCAAACTGCTGATCCAGCGAATCAATACTGCTAAAAAGCAATACCTCTTCTCCACTGGGTTCAGTATAGAACATTTTATAACTCATCTTTACCTTATCGCCCAAAACAGGGCTTGGTCCGTTTTTCTTAATATAAAATTTGGCATCCCCAACAAGCTTCGATTCATTTTCATTTTTGCAGGCATTGATAACTACAATAGCCAAAAGTATATATAGTGTTTTTTTCATTGTGTTTAAATAACGGAATTATTGGTTTTTTATTGTGATGGTTATTTTATTTTTCAAGGTTCAAAATTAGCCTAAAATATTTACCCTGCAATTGTATTATAATATTTGCCTAAGACCTAAATTTTCACGTTTCAAAAATTTTTATTGACAAAAGGATAGCTATCAAACATATTTTCGCAGTTGTGTCGAGAAATCAATCATGGTTGGTGGGGACACCAACCATGTGCAAAACTGAACTACAGACAAAGTCTTGCTACTTGATACTAGCTACTTGATACCAAAATAATAACTATAAAATATCCCTATGGCTTCAAGAAGAGGAAGAACCACCACCAACGGCAAGGAAACAGAAATGCCGAAAGCAAAAATAACGCGTGAGTCGCTTAGGCAATCGCTCATGGTTTTCGATTATGTAAAACCTTACCGTGTATATTTTTGGCTCGGATTATTATTTATTGGCTTATCAGCTTTGTCAACTTTGCTTTTTCCTTTTTTATTGGGATTGATGATAGACGTGGTAGACCCAAAACATCAAGGAGGCGTTGCCATGCCGGGCGGACAAATGGGCAACACCCTCAAAAATTTATTGGGCATTACAGAAATTTCCCGCACCACTGTTTTGTTTTTGATTATAGGTCAGTTGGGCTTGCAAATGATATTTTCTTTTATGCGGGTGTATATGCTCACCCAAGCAGGCGAACGCTCATTGGCCGATTTGCGTAAATCCGTTTTTGCAAAAATATTGACCATGCCCATGAACTTTTTTAGCCAACGCAGGGTGGGCGAACTCAGCAGCCGCATCACCGCCGACCTTAGTCAGATTCAGGATGCAATATCATCCATGTTGGCAGAATTTTTAAGAGGTATTATAACATTGGTGGCCGGGCTTTGGCTCATCTTTTTCATATCGCCCAAAATGGCAATGGTAATGCTGGGCGTAGTTCCTGTAATAGCTGTTTTGGCGGTAGTATTTGGCGTGCGTATCCGCAAAAAATCGAAAGAAGCACAAGACCAACTTGCTGATACTGGAACCATTGTTCATGAAGCATTTCAAGCCATTGGCATAGTTAAAGCATTTACCAATGAAGGATTCGAAACCCGACGCTATGGCAAAAGCATGGACTTGGTGGTGAAGACCACTATTCAAAATGCTTTCTTCAGAGGTTTATTTATTTCCGGACTTATATTTTCAGTATTCGGTGCAATTGGTTTTGTAGTTTGGTACGGAGTGGGATTGGTGCAAGCAGGCGATATATCAGTAGGCGACTTGGTAAAATTTGTAGTGCTCACCAGTTTTGTGGGCGGCACCATGGCAGGCTTTGCAGATATGTTCAGCCAATTACAAAAAACTATTGGAGCCACACAACGGGTTCGTGAAATTCTGCGTGAGAAAGGCGAGACCATTGATACAGAATTGATAGTGGAACAACAACCCCGATTGAAAGGTGAGGTAGCATTCCAAAATATTGCTTTCAATTACCCCAGCCGTCCCGATTTGAAGGTATTGAATAATATATCTTTTAGTGCTGGGCAAGGACAACAAATTGCAATTGTGGGCCCAAGCGGAACAGGCAAATCAACCGTTACAAATCTATTATTGGGATTTTATGCTGCCCAAAGCGGACAAATAATTATTGATGGAAAACCAAGTACTGATTATCCGCTCACCTACTTGCGAAGCCAAATGGCTCTAGTACCACAGGACGTTATACTATTTGGCGGAACCATCAGCGAAAATATATTATATGGCCGACCCACAGCTACCAAAGAAGAAATAGAAGAAGCTGCAAAAAAAGCAAACGCCCATAATTTTATCACACAATTTCCGGAAGGTTATCATACAATTGTAGGCGAACGTGGCATACAATTATCTGGTGGCCAACGCCAACGTGTAGCTATTGCCAGGGCCATATTAAAGAACCCTGCAATATTAATTTTGGACGAAGCCACCAGCAGCCTCGATAGTGAAAGCGAACAAGTGGTGCAGGAAGCATTGGACTTATTGATGCAAGGACGCACTTCATTTGTGATAGCACATCGCTTAAGCACTATTCGCAATGCTCACCAAATTGTGGTAATAGACAAAGGAACTGTTGCCCAACAAGGTACCCACACCGAATTATATGCCCAAATTGGTGGACTATACAGGAATTTGTACGATATACAATTTGAGTAATTAATTTTGGCGACTATACCCACTTACACGCAGAGATAACAAAAAATATATCATTCACCAGTTAGTTCATTATACCTTACCCTGTCAGCACTACTATTCTTAATTATTTCAATGTTGCTCACGTCCCTTTGACTATATCTTGTTGCAAATTCATCGCAATATCTATGAAGGTGTTTGGGACTCATGTAGTCATATATTCCTATATATCCACGTTTAAGCTGTGACCAAAAATTTATATGGTAGTACCTTTGTGATATGGTTAAAACTAAAAAAGAAGCAAAGCCACAAAAAGAACGTGGCGAATACCAAGACAAAATAGAGGTCAAGGGCTCTTTTATGGATATAATAAAAGCAGCAGTAAAACACGCTGACAAAAAACCAAAAAGAAGTAGTATTTGTTCAAAGTTTAATTGCGGGGTTTGATATTGACCCTTTGGACTTACTTTTGTAGGGTAAAACCTACTTTCAATTAACATATTATCAATATAACTTATTTATTATCAAAAATATATGGCTGACCAAGATAAAAAAGCAGTAATCCATATCCATCCTGTAGAAAACAAAATGAGGATAGATTGGCAATTTTGGGTAAGATATATGGCGATAGAGGAAACCAATACTCTTGCTTGTTATATAGAGGGCTTTGATATCCATTTTTATGCTATAGACAAACCTTCAATGGACAAAAAGGCGGTTGCGTTAACAGATATGTTTTTTGATTATTTTTTGGATGATGATAAAAAAGGGATAAAGCCTCTTGTTTTAGAACTTCATAAAAAAGGATTTAAGACAAAAAACGACACGTTGGATATGAAGAGAATATTGAAAGACAACAAGATTGGCGATACTAAATTTAATTTACAACCAAGAAATATTCCAGAGGCTTTTATTGCAGCCCAAAGTTCTAAACAGGAAAATAATAAACTGTTAGCCTTAGCCTAAGTAATTGGATGTACGATACTTCACTTTTTATTGACATAATCGAGAGTACGAACGGAATAACGTTTATTAGGCTTATGGAGAAAAACGGTGTACACACTCGAATATATCAGGGATTGAACGGAAAGATGGTATGGATAGATACAACTGACGAAGAAATGCCTATTATAGTTGCAAAGCAATATCTGGGTCAATTAGGATTGGCTGAATTGATTCCGCTTATTTTTACTGCTGAAGTAATCTCAAAACTATCATAATATAACTTCATCTGCGTGTAAGTGGGTATAGTCGCCTTGATTTTATATCCTACAATCACGAAACATATCTCAATGTTTTGCGTTGTATATATAATAAAATCTACAACTATTTTTTAATCATTCTTCAAGCTGTAATTACAAACTTAATTTCCACCTAAACGCCCTTATTCTTAATTTCTGTTTTGTTATAATATTCAGAAGATTAAATTTAGGCTATTGCATTGAGGAAAAAATTGATTAAATTTGCAGACTTTTTTAGGGAAAATATACATTTAATTTAACAACATGAGGCAGCTTAAAATATCCAAACAGTTTACTAACCGCGAAAGCAAATCACTTGACAAGTACTTGAACGAGATCAGTAAAGTACCCATGATTGATGCCCAAGAGGAAGTAGAATTGGCAGGTCGTATCCGCGAAGGTGACCAAGTAGCTTTGGAGAAAATGGTAAATGCCAACTTGCGTTTTGTGGTGTCGGTATCTAAACAATACCAAAACCAAGGACTTACTTTGGGTGACCTAATCAATGAAGGCAACCTGGGTTTGATAAAAGCCGCCAAACGTTTTGACGAAACCCGTGGATTCAAATTTATCTCTTATGCCGTATGGTGGATTCGTCAATCAATCCTACAAGCATTGGCTGACCAAAGTCGTATCGTACGTTTGCCTTTGAACAAAGTTGGTTCGATTGGTCGTATTGGTATTGCTGCTGCTGCCCTCGAACAAAAATTTGAACGCGAACCTACTGCCGAAGAAATTGCAGAGATGCTGGAAATACCTTTGATTGAAGTTGAAAATGCAATGCGTAGCAATGGGCGTCACCTTTCAATCGATGCCCCTCTTACCGAAGGTGAAGACAACACATTACTAGGTGTACTTGACCAAAACGATGAGCCCGATCCTGACAATGGTTTGATAAATGAATCATTGCAGCGTGAAATAAATCGTGTAATTTCAACCTTGAGCGACAAAGAAAAAGATATTTTGAAGTACTATTATGGTTTGGATGGCAACGTGGCCCATACCTTAGAAGACATATCTGACAAAATAGGATTGACCCGTGAGCGTGTTCGTCAGATTAAGGAGAAAGCCCTTCGCCGTTTACGTAAATCGTCGAAAAGCAAAATATTGAAAGCCTACTTAGGTTAAGAGATATTATACAAATACAGTTTCGGTATTAGACCTCTCCTATGTTTGCAATTTAAGATAAATCACTTATCTTAAATATGAAATAGGAAGTGAAAAAGGATGAGAGCAGATAGACCTCTAAGCAGCCC
>JAYVCI010000024.1:0-31348 GCA_043750035.1 Chitinophagaceae bacterium | reverse complement strand
AAAGAATATATCTACCCCAATACCCAGATTGCGAATAAAACGATCAATATAAACACCCCAGAATGAAAGCTCTTTATAAGTACCGTTGCTTAGCGAACCTATATTCCCCATCCAGCCTACCCAGGCCTCGTAGCCATGCACCACAACTATCATCATGGCGGCCACAAATCGGAACAAATCCAGGTGCGGAAAATATATCTTAGGAGTGTTAGTATCTACCATATTCTACTTTATTAGAAGTGCGAATATAGTATCAGCTAACTGTTACTTAACATTTCAGTTTAATTACGAGGGTAGAACTACGAATTACGACATCGCATTTGTAATTCGTAATTAATTTATTTCTTAGGCGTATATATCTTATCACCTTTGGGAGCAATACGCGATGATATATTAAACCCAGTGGTCCACATTGTATATAAACTAGAACTGGGGATTACATAACCTGGTAACATTCCAAACTCTAATCTAAAATGCCCCCCAAATGCACGGGTACTACGCCATTGCCACCCCATGCGAAAACCCATATTACGAATCTCGATTTTCGAGCGATCTTCTGCTCCCTGCAAATAAGTTGGATTAATGGTAGTGAGCGGTGAATACATCACATCGATATAAAATTCACGCATCCTCTTTTTACCTTTCTCTTTTCTAAACCCATCTACTTTTATTTTAAAATCTTGTATGGTTTTAAATAACAAACCGCCATATATTGTTGTGGTAGCCATATTGTAATAATTGGTATACTTTGCCCCTCCACTATTAGTTATATATGTATCATCGTTAATATTGTAGTGCATCAGCCCACCGCGTATTCCAAATATTTTACGAACATATACCGGAATTGGTAAATATTTGGTAGTGGTGGTATTATACCCTTGACTTACTGCGGTAACAAATTTAAAGGTTTTGGTTTTTACTTTATCAATCAAATGGACTGCCCCTGTAAGTTCCATAAAATTCAAGGGCTTGGTGCCATGTACTTTATCACTATCGCTGCCAAATAAATTTAAAAGCAAGCCCCTGGCAAATTTGGCTTCCAAAGAAAAACGGCTGAGCATATAGTTAAATTGCAAGCCAATAGGAGCATCCAGTACCCCAAAATCGAGTCCTGTATAAACGCCCACCGTAAAGTTATTGACGTTATAAGGATTATTGTACACATGGCTATAGTTATAGCTTTGTGAAAAAGCGTTTGATGCACAAACAATTGCAATGGCTAGCAATAAAATTTGCCTGATAAATTTTGACTTCATGATATTTTTGTTTAGTATTGCAAAGGTGATGCACAGAAACTACATGGGAAATACGCAAATAGTAGTAATTAAAATAAATAGGAGCCTTTTGCCCGTATCTTTATTTTGCTGTTGTTTATTCATTTTCCACACTTCCAAATCACAAAACCTGATTTTTGATAATTTTTCGGTGGACAAGGGTTTAAGTCAAAATTCTGTGAACAATATTGTATGTGATAGCTTCGGGCTGGTGTGGATTGCTACAGCAGATGGGCTCAATTGTTATGATGGAAATAAAATAACCCAGTTCCGTCACAATGAAAATGATTCAAACAGCATATATAACAATTTTATATATTCATTATTTATTTGTGAAGGACAAGATATAATAATACAGGGCAAAGAGGGGATTGAGTACTTTGATAGACAAACAGGCAAGTTTCGCATAATATTGGGTATTACAGAAATGGCAGAAAAAAAAATATCTGGTAGAATGATTGGGGGAGACTTTAGCAAAATCTGGATTTATTCTGGAAGAAGAACCATTATAGAAATCAATAAATTTACTTTGCAAAAGAAAGTATTTTCCTCATCGGTTATAGCAAACTCCGATGTAGAAGACATAAACATTATTAATCAACCAACAACAAAAGGCCAGTTATATTTTTACGACCGAAATAAGTTATTTTGCTTCAATACCAATAACCATATTATACAGATAATACACAGAACCAAAGAAAGAGGTTATTATAATTTTGATACTAAGGAGGACAATATTTATATATTAACAGGTGACAGTATCGTATGTAAAAAAAATGGGAAAACAATTTCGGCCAGTAAAATAGTTGCATTGCCCAAGCTCAATAATATCATTGACTTCAAGTGCGATCGTTTAGGAAATTTGTGGATTTTATCATATACAGATGGATTTAATATTATAGCTAAAAATTATACTGGTGAATATATATTAAAACATTACGAGCACAATATTTCCAACAATAAACTATCATACATGTCAGTAGATATTGCTGGAAATATTTGGCTTGGCACCGATGGGAGCGGGGCTTATTTCTTAAATCATAAAAAACTTATTATTGATAATTATACTTTTACGCAAAACCCATTGATGGTAAAATCCTTTTGCCCAATAACTGACAACTTACTTTTGATAGGTACTGTTGCCAATGGATTGCATTTACTCGATACAAAGGAAAAATCGGTGGTGCAAATTGACAAATTGCCTAATATGGATGTATACTCCTTGTTTAAAAGTAATAAATCGGAAGTGTATATAGGTACCGCAAAAGGGGTGTTTATATATGATATAGACCAACACAAAATAAAGCCAACTTCTTTGCCCGGAGCAGACAGCATCATGCTGGTCAAGCATATCACAATCAATAGCAACACCGTATATATCTCGCATACCAATGGATTAACAAGGTATGATTTATTAAATAAAAAGAGATTGGAGAATACATTTAATTTCTCTAATAACTCCTGCCAATACTTAAGTTTTGAACCTGATAATAAAAGATACTTTTTGCTTACAGAATATAAAGGAATCTGGTTCTTCGACGGGGATAATTTTATACAAATTGTACCCACTGCCCTAAAAAATAATTTCTATTCAGCTCGTCATATATATAGGGAAAACAATTTCAATTATTGGTTTGCCACAGAAAAAGGATTGCTAAAAATTGTTTTTGAAAATGATGCTAAAACCAAATACCAATCGTTTCTCTATACCATAAACGATGGACTTCCCAATAATTTTTTATATTCGGTATTGCCCGGCACCAATGGTAAATTATGGATAAGCTCAAACAAAGGAATCAGTGAATTTGACCCAATTAAAATTTCTTGTGTAAACTATGATATCAATGATGGCGTGCAGTCGAACGAATTCAATACCGGGGCTTATTATGCTGACCAGCTAGGCAATATGGCATTTGGAGGCGTAGCAGGTTTAAATTTTTTTAATACGAACAGCCTGCAATATTCTAAAACCAATCCGAATGTATTTATTAACGAACTATCAATAGCTGGCAAAAGCTATAAGTATATTCATATACCAGACAAAATAGAATTGCCTTATAATGACAATGAAATTATAGTGGGATTTTACTGTAACGATTTATCAAACCCTGGCAAAAATAAATATTATTACCTGTTAGAAGGATTGGACAAAGATTGGGTAGATGCCCAAAGTTTACGCCAATTAAGATATGCTGGATTAGAACCCGGCAATTATATATTAAAAATAAAAACCATTAATGGGGATGGAATTATAAGCCCAGAAAAAAAACTTACAATTATTATACAACCTCCTTTTTGGCATACTTGGTGGTTTATTATTAGCATCATCATACTATCTCTATCCCTTATTATATATATTGTGCAGCGATTGAGCAATATCAGTATCAAAAGAAAACTTAAAGAACTGGAACGAAAACAAGAAATAGAAAGCATCAGGCAACGTATATCAAGCGATTTGCACGATGATATTGGTTCTGGGTTGTCAAAAATGGCTTTGATTAGCGAACTTGCCAAATCGCAAACACAAAATCCCGAAGAACTGCAAAACAAATTATCTCGGTTAACTGACAATAGCCGAGACATGATAAGAAGTTTGGGTGAAATTGTATGGGCCATCAATCCACAAAATGACAAGCTGCCCAATCTGTTAGCCTATATGCGTGACTATGCTTCAGAATATTTGGAAACCACAGACATTACTATCAATTATCATATTCAAGAGTCTCAAGAAGCTATTCCAATCAATCCTGATTTTAAAAGAAATATTTTTTTAATCTTGAAAGAATCTCTGCACAATGCCGTAAAATATTCAGGAGCAACAAATATAGAAATTGGGTTTACAGTAAAAAGTATTCATCCGAAAGGTATCGGTTATATATTTTGGGTATCGGATAATGGAAAAGGCATAGACCCTGAAGTGATGCGTAAATTTGGTCAGGGACTTAGCAGTATGAAAAAACGAGCAGAAAATATTGGAGCCAATTATACTATCGAAAGTAGTTTGGGTAAAGGGGTGAGGATAATGCTGGAAGGAACTTTGTAATGGGATTAAGGGGTCGGGATTCAGGATTCAGGGCCATACGCACAACCTCACCCCCGCCTCTCCAAAGGAGAGGAGCCAAAACAATGAATCCCGACCCCCGAATCCCAAAATACTACCAAAGGGTGATTGCACAAACAAATATTATAATAGACATTTGCAAACAATAATTATATGAACATAAAAACATCATTGATAGAAGACGATCCCGATTTGCAAAAGTCGATGGTTGAAGTATTGAAATCATACAGCGATATAGATTTGGTATCTGTTTTCTCTTCTGCTGAAGAATGTATTGCCAATATTGCAAGCGATTTACCCGAAGTGGTATTAATGGATATCAATTTGCCCGGCATCAGTGGAATTGAGTGTGTGGGATTATTAAAACCCAAACACCCTGCTATACAATTTATGATGTGTACCGTATATGAACACGACGATGCTATTTTTGATTCACTATGTGCAGGAGCCACGGGTTATATATTAAAAACCACCCCGCCTGCCGAAATACTCAAATCTATTATAGAAATTAAAAATGGCGGAAGTCCCATTAGCCCATCAATTGCCCGAAAAGTAATTAAAGCTTTCAATACCCTGCATGCCCCGTCCGATGAACTTGCATTGCTGTCGCCACGCGAAAAGGAAATACTGGAATACCTATCAAAAGGTTATCGTTACAAAGAAATAGGTTCACTTCTTAATATATCAACTGAAACAGTACGCACACATATACGAAATATATACGAAAAACTTCAAGTGCAAAGCCGCACGGAGGCATTGAATAAAATATATAAAAGGTAGGTTTATCAATTAGGCGAAGCTATAATTTTATTAATAAAAATCACTGTTTTACTATTCTTTTTCTTATCAATTTCTTTTACATCTTCCCAACCATATACTAAATAATTATTCCCGTATAATACTCCGCCATTCATATAAATTCCTTGTTTTGACTTTTCGTTCTTAACATTCTCTATATTCTCAATTCCTTTACTTTTAAGTAACGTATTGTCATTGTTAAGTTTTACAAATAAAATACTACCATTGTCTTGAACTAAAGTAAAATATATATTTCCTTCAATAACTTCTGTTCTTACAATTAACTCATTTGGATAATATGATTTATAATAGGGTAGGTCTATACTTTGTTCCCATAATTTTACGCCTTTTTTAGAAAATCCAAATACCAATAATTTATCATATTCACATCCATCATATCCTGACATTGGACCCGCAGACCCTGTTGACAATGCTATAGTCTTAATGTATGACTCTGTAATAACTATATATTGATTCTCCTGTACAATTATATTATGAAATAGCAAGCCCCTATTATTCCCATCGTTCCCACTAGTATTCCGAAATTTTTTCTGATTGTTTTTTTTCTGATAACTGTCCATGTCATTCATATTAAGCAATGTAGTAAACTCACATTTATCTTTAACCATTTTACTTAAAAATAAACCTCTACATTCTCTAATTCCATTGATTAGTTCAATAGTTCCTATTCCAAATGACCCCAATACCAATTTCTCTTCGCTGTTTATTGTCTTAATTTGGGCACTATAAAAATCATTACCTAGTGGAAGATTGACCTTGTTTTCATTAATTTTAATAACATTAGTATTGGCATCATATTTATAATTTGCCACAAACACATTATTCTCATTTTTTGTTATTTTATTTTTAACAGACAGATTAAGTTCTTTTTTTTCTTCATCCAAATCAACACCCAAAATAGCTGCTTGAACAGGATAATTGAAAACTTGTTCGGAAGCTTGCTTATTTTTAAAATCAATATTGACCAAATAAGGTATATAAGGGAATTTAGTATATCCGAAAATTGAAGGAATGCCCAAAGCACAAAAATTCATTGTATACCTTGCAGCCATCTTAACCATTCTATAACATTCCAAAGTACTCATAAATACCCCTGCATCGCATGGGATTATATCTTGCACCATTCTTAGCTTTTTAAATACGCCTTCTACTTCAACAATATTCTTTAATTCATGATTAAATTCAATCATTTTATAATTATCTGTGAAGTTATAATCCGCCAAATAATTTGGTCCTTTATACTTATCTATTAGTAACAAATATACTTTCTGTTTATAGCTTCTTATTAATAAAATTTTAGACTTATCGGGAATTGTAATGCTAGTATTATATATTTTATTTAAATTATTATCATATTTATTTATATAAACATTTTGGTCATCGTACAAAGTATAGACCAGCAATACAGCACTGGTATCTAGTTTCACCAATTCCAATTGCTCAGGTACAAAACCCACTTCAAATTGAACACGACTTTGCATGCGGTCAATTATTTGGACTGTATTGTCATTGTTTTTGATTGGCTTTTGCTGAGCCCTAACATTGTTGCTAACAATTATAATAGTAAAAATAAATACTAAAGAAATCTTTTTTTTCATTTGGTTTTTTTTAAGTTTTTTTTGCAAAAATACGAGCCGGTTTATGAGAGGCCTAGAGGTGTCAGCAACCCTGAATCCCGAATCCCTATTCCGGATATACCGCAATTTTATTGATAAACATTACTTTTCTGGCGTCTTTATTATTTTTGTTTTTCTTACCATCCTTCTCCTTAATAATCTTTTCCCAACCATATACGATATAGTTGTTTTCATATAATACACCCCCATTTATAAAATTACGCTCAAGCACTGTTTCGCCTTCAATGTTCTCTATATCTTGCACGCTTGAAAGTTGGCTAACAGTGTTTTCTTGGGTTAGTTTTATAAATTTAATGCTCCCGTCATTCATGGCCAAGGTAAAGTATAAATCCCCCTCAACAATTTCATTTCTAACAAGCAATGCTTTGGGGTAATATGTTTTATAATACGGCAAGCTAATATTTTGCTCCCATTGTTTTTTCCCGTCTTTAGAAAAACCAAGGATCAATAATTTATCATATTGGTAACCATCAAAAACTTGTCTTGTTTCCCAACGTTTGGTAGATGAATTATAATAGGATTCTGTCCTATACGTGGGGTAATATGATTCAGCGGTGAGTATAAACTGGTCATCATCCTCTATAATATCATGGAACAGCAAACCCCTGCTAAATGTTTTTTCTTTTTTAGAACTGGTGCCGGCTGCCTTTTTCTTTTTTTGGGTTTTGCTCATAAAACTTTCCATCTCATCAAAACGAACCACGGTGGTATATGCACATTTACCATTTACAATTTTGCTTAAATAAAGACCGTTAGAAACCATACTGGCATTCTCGGTTAAATATTTGGTTTCAGGGCCGTAAGTGCCAAAAATCAATTTCTCTTCGCCATTCAATGTATTAATTTTCGCACTGTAAAAATCTTTCATTTCTGGAAGGTCAATTTCTGTTTCTTTTACCTTGGAAGTTTTGCCGTTCCCCGTTAATATAAAATTAGCAACATATATTTTATTGTCCTTCTTTTTTACTTTATTCTTAATCGAAAGGTTCAATTCCTGTTTTTCATCATCCAAGTCCCCACCTAAAATGGCTGATTGGTTGGGGTACTCAAGCAACTGTTCATCGGTTTTTTTGTTTTTAAAATTGATGCTCACCAAATAGGGTTTATAGGGAAATTTTGTATAGCCAAATAAAGAAGGGATACCAAAGCCACAGCAGTTCAACATAACCCTTGTGCCTAGCTGGCCCGGTGTAAGGCACTCCAAGGTAGATATAAATGCTCCGCCATCGCATGGGATAAGGTCTTGCATCAGTCTGCGTTTTTCAAACACACCATCCACTTCAATACTTTTTTTAGTTTGGTGGTTAAATTCTATCACTTTATAATTTAAGGTAAAATTTGGGGAAGATGACTTATCATCTATCACCAATAAATATATATTTTGCTTATACTCTTTTATGGAAGATATAAGGGATTTTTCTGCTATTTTTACAGTACTCGAATATATTTTATTCAGGTTCTTATCATATTTATTTATATATACATTTTGATCGTCGGCTAAGGTGTAAACCAATAATATCCCATTGGTATCAAGCCGCACCAACTGCACTTGCTGCGGGTCAGTTCCTAAATCGAACTGCACTCGGCTTTGGTCTTCATCAATTACCTGAACCTTGTCGCCATTCTTTTTGCTCTTCTTTTTTTGGGCCTGAACCTCATGGCTATATAAAGCTACTGACAAAATAAATAATAAAGTAATAATTTTTTTCATTGAATATATTTTTGTTAAGATTTTGCAAATATAGGAAAAATGTACGATGTACGATGTACGATTTTTTTATACAATAAATTTTAATTATGCGAGAGTTTTCACAATGTTCAATTGCAATATTAATTAAATCAAGAACAATCTGGCGTCAGCACATCGTACATCGTATATCGTAAATATTACTTATTTTTGCAGCAATGCAAAGCAACCATAACTGGCAACCCATAAAAGAATTCAAAGAGATTTTGTTCCAACAACTGGGGCAGATAGCTAAAATCAGTATCAACAGGCCACAGGTTCACAATGCCTTTACCCCACTCACGGTGGACGAGATGATTGAAGCCATGGACCTTGCACGCCAAATGACCGACGTGGGCGTTATCATACTTACAGGCGAAGGCGGCAAAGCTTTTTGCAGCGGTGGGGATCAATCTGTTCGTGGGCATGGTGGCTATGTGGGCGGCGATGGCGTACCCCGCCTAAATGTACTCGATTTACAAATGCAAATACGCCGCATACACAAACCTGTGATAGCGATGGTAGCCGGATGGGCTATCGGTGGCGGGCATGTATTACATGTAGTATGCGACCTCAGTATCGCTGCCGACAATGCCCGGTTCGGACAAACTGGACCAAAAGTAGGTAGTTTCGATGGAGGCTTTGGTGCATCGTACCTTGCCCGCATCGTAGGGCAAAAAAAGGCACGCGAAATATGGTACCTATGCGACCAATACAATGCCGAAGAAGCTTTGCAAATGGGGCTGGTGAACAAAGTAGTTCCCCTCGATAAACTGGAAGAGACAACTATAGAGTGGTGCAATAAAATATTGGAGAAAAGCCCCATTGCTCTGCGTATGCTCAAATCTGCCTTCAATGCTGAGCTTGACGGCCAAGCAGGCATACAAGAACTTGCTGGCAACGCCACCTTGCTATATTATATGAGCGAAGAAGCCAAAGAAGGTAAAAATGCCTTTATAGAAAAACGTAAACCTGATTTTGGTAAGTACCCCAAGTTTCCTTAAAGAATAAAAATATTTAAGAACAAGGATTAACGAATTAAGATTTTGGAAGGAAGGCTGAAGAAAATAATATTATATGAAGAAAAACGACTTAGAAGAACGATTAATAAATTTTTGCTGTCTTAATTATAGAAATAATCGAATCGATGCCTGAGGGGAAAGCTGCAAATCATTTAGCTGGACAATTACTGCGGTCAGGGACATCGCCTGCATTGAATTATGGAGAGGCACAAAGCGGAGAATCTAGGAGAGATTTTATTCATAAAATAAAAATAGTATTGAAAGAATTAAGGGAGAGTAATATATGTTTGAAAATTATTTATCGTACAAAACTATATAAAACTGAAGATCTAATAATTATTGCATTAGGAGAAAGTAATGAATTGATATCTATTTTTGTAAAGAGTGTTGAAACAGCACAAAGGAATTTAGAAAATACACAAAAGAAATAGTAAATCTCAACTTCTAAGTAATTCAACTAAAAACTTTATAAATCAACATTCGTTAATCCTTGTTCTTAAATCAAATGCGTCTTCAATATAGTACCCCAATCCTAATCATCGCCTTCAATCGCCCTGATACCACCGTGCAGGTGTTTGAACAGATACGAAAATTAAAACCGAAATATTTATATATAGCGGTTGATGGGCCAAGAGCAAATAAACCTGGCGAAGAAGAAAAATGTGAACGTGTTAAAGATATTTTCACCAATATAGATTGGGATTGCAGTCTGCACACACTGTTTCGTGAAAAAAATTTAGGTTGTAAAATGGGCGTAAGTACCGCTATTACTTGGTTTTTTGAACATATAGAGCAAGGTATTATTATAGAAGATGATATACTATTAGACCCATCTTTTTTTCCGTATGCTGAGGAATTGTTGGAGTATTATAAGGATGATGAGGAGGTGATGTGCATTAACTCTGTGAACTTTCAACCAAAGAAGAGAACAAAAAATTCATATTATTTTTCAAAATATGCTCTTGTATGGGGATGGGCTACTTGGCGACGAGCATGGTCAAAATATGATGTAGGTATCCCTGATTATAATAAAAACATTTTAACAGAAATAATCTCAAATTCTAGAGTTGTAAAACAATTTGATTCTAAAATTACCCAAATACTATCTGGCAATATTGATACTTGGGATTATCAATGGAATTATGCGATATGGAAAAACAAGGCCCTATGTATTACTCCAGAAATTAATATGTGTTTTAATATTGGTTTTGGCAACGATGCAACCCATACCTTTGGTACCGACTTCCATGCAAGTAAAATGAAGATGGCAAAAATGGAGGATGATATTATCAATCCAAAAGAAAAAATTAGAAATATTAAAGCCGACCACTATTATGAAAATTTTGCTGTTGAGCCTTCACTCTTCAAAAGTTTGTTTGCCAAATATTTCCCTTCAATTTATCATTTATATATAAAACTATTTTAATTATATCTTTTTATGAATTGTAAAATATGCAATAGCCCTACAGTAGAATTATTTAATGAAACAATATTGTTTAAATATGATATAAAATATTACAGGTGTCCCAACTGTGAATTTGTACAAACAGAAGAACCTTATTGGCTTGACGAAGCTTATACAAATGCTTTAAATTTAAGTGATACCGGATTGTTATATAGAAACCAAAAACTGTTTGAAAAAACATTTTCTATACTGAGAACCTCTTTTCCTACAGATGCAAAATTTATTGATTATGGTGCAGGCTTTGGAATTTTTGTAAGGACAATGAGAGATGCTGGATTAGATTTTTACTGGCAAGACAAGTATGCAAAAAACTTATGTGCACGTGGATTTGAATACAACCCCAATCAAAAATATGATGCTTTAACCACCTTTGAAGTATTTGAACATTTGGTGGATCCGATGAAAGAAATTGAAGAAATGTTCAAACTGTCAGATACCATTATTTTTTCAACGGAAATGATAGCCAGCACACCACCTAAGTTCAATGAGTGGTGGTATTATCAGCCTAACCATGGTCAACATATAGCTTTTTATAGCAGAAAATCATTATTATATATCGCCAATAAATTCCATGCCACTCTATATACCGATGGGCATGGATTCCATACTATCTCTAAAAAGAAAATACCGATGTACAATTTATTGTTAAAATTGTCGAAAATTGGGTTGCCCTTTTTGTTAAAGAAAACTGTTAAGTCTAAATATTTTAGTGATCATGTACTATTATCGAATAAAGCAAGCTAATTGCTTTTATCGAATTATATATACCACTCCACTTGTATTACCCCCCATAATATCCTTTGGCAATAAGTGACTATCATATTTCACCATCCATATATAGATATCACTGCCACAATTCACTCCTTTATACGTGCCGTCCCAACCCTCATCTTTCTCCGTGCCACTGTATATGTGCTCTCCCCATCTGCTGTATATATCAAGTGTATAGCTATCCACCATAAAAGTAATCGGTTTAAATACATCATTTAGTGTGTCTTTGTGCCCTGGAGTAAAGGCATTGGGCAGCCATATTTTTGGAGGGCATATCTCTACTACCTGCATCGAATCGGATTGGCTACAGCCAAAGGTATCTGTCACAATTAAGGTATATAAACCCGGGGTGATCACTTGTATGGAATCAGTTGTGAAATTACCAGGCTGCCAGTTGTATAATATATATTTTCCACCTTGCAATACCACTGTATCATGTTGGTCCATGCACAAGGTTTTATCATCGCCCAAGTTTAATACTCTGTGTGGGAAGCTAGATACTTTTATGGTGTCTAAATAATTGCATGCTTGGTCGGTGACCCTAGTCCAATATGTGCCTGGCTTAGTAATAATTATTGTATTTGTGGTATCTCCATTATTCCAATTATGAGCTAAGTTGCCAAAATTTTGGGTCAAGTATAATGAAGTGTTAAAGCATATAGTGGTGTCATTCCCAAGATCAAGGAATGTAGGCCTATATACTCTATTAATAGCTATCGAGTCTCGCTGTGCTCCACAATAATTCGATGCTTCTGCCCAATAGTTCCCTGTGGTTGTTATGGTTATACTGCTAGTTGTGTCACCCGTACTCCATATATATTTATAACTGCTATTTTGGGGATCTATTGTATAAATGAAGTCATTGCAGAAAACTGTATCATTGCCCAAATTTATTTGAGGATTGAACAATTGATTAATTACAATACTGTCTGTAGCCGAGAAGCAGGTGTTATATATTTTTACGGAATAGGTATTGGGGGTATTTATATGAAACAGAGGAGCTGTGTCAGTTGTGTTCCAGATATACCTATCTCCTTTGTTAGAAGTGACATCAAAATCTCTATTGAACAATCCACAGTATATAGTATCATTACCCAAGTTTACTTTGGGCGAATTAGGTTGTTCTATATTAATAGTATCCGATTTTTGCCAACATTGATTATATACATTCACATAATAAATACCTTCTTTGTTTACCATAATATTTGATAAAGTATCACCCGTACTCCATGTATAATTACAAAACGGGTTATATACACTGAGTTTCTTATTGAAATTGCTGCAAAAAACTGTATCATTCCCAAGCGAAACTATTGGTGGGTTATATAATATAATATTGATGGAATCGGAAACACTCCCGCATTCATTACTTACGTTTACACTATACATACCAGTATTAGCAGCATGTATAACAGGAACAGTATCGCCCGTACTCCATTTGTATTTTGCTCCAGCAAATGTGGCATCGAGCTTTTGGTCAAAAGTAGTACAATAAAAAGTATCTGTTTCCAGAGTAATACTAGGCACAATTACTTTTCTTATATTAAACGTATCGGCGTTGCTACCGCACTCGTTATATACTTTCACCCAATACATACCCGGCTGTGTAATGCCAAAGGTACTATTAGTGTCACCTGTGCTCCATAAGTAACTTGAATAGGGATGTGCCACATTTATATTATAAGATACCGTATTGCAGGTAAAGGTATCATTGCCTAAATTTGGATTTGGAATGCTTTTTAATATTATAGAAACAGTATCGTATGAGGTGAAACATGTATTATACACTTTTACCCAAATAGCACCGATAGGCTGAACTTGTATAGTCTGTGTAGTATCTCCAGTACTCCAAACATATCTATTTTTTGATATATAGGGATTGGTAACTACATTTTTAGCATCGAGTAAAATGGTTTTTGATTTGCAATAGACTGTGTCTTTTCCCAAATATGCCCCTACTTGCAACATATTATCTATGTTTATGGTATCAATACCTACACCACACAGATTTGCAATATTGATTATATATGTTCCTTTTGAATTTATGGTGAAAGATGATACGGTATCGCCCGTGTTCCACAGGTACGAACAAAATTTTTGTAATACATTAAACTTGCGTGAAAAACTACCGCAATACAAAGTATCATTCCCTAATTTCGGTTTTGGAATGGATAATGAATCTATCTTAATACTGTCATATATAGTAAAACAAATATTAGATACTTTTACCCAATAAATGCCAAATTTCTTAATGGTTATTTGTGGTATTGTGTCTCCCGTGCTCCATAAATATTTACAAGATTTGTTTGTTACATCAAATGTTCTTGAAAACGTGTCGCAATAGGTAGTATCATTTCCTAATGATACGATAGGTTTATCATACTTAACCACTGTTACCGAGTCTCTAATACTGCCACATTCATTTGAAATTTCAAGCCAATAGATTCCAGGCGTATCAACCAAGATATTATTCACCGTATCACCTGTACTCCACATATAAAAATAATTTTCTTTCTTGGGCACACTTAGATTTGTTTTAGTTGTTCCGCATATAAAAGTATCTTTTGGTAAAGCTGATATTGGGATTGAATCTATAGTGATATTTTTGAAGGAGGAATATGCTATACTGTCATTCCAATAATATAATGAGACTTTATAATTCCCAGCCTTGCTAAATTGATGTTCTGCTGACATGGCTATTGAAGAATCGTTACTACCTGTGGAGCTATCTCCAAATACCCATAAAACCGAATCTATCTTTGATGAATCAACTACAGAAAACTTAGTAGTATTTAACAAGCATAGGTCTGAATAATTAAATTTGACCTGGAGAAAATAAGATTGTATAAAGGTGGGCAATCCATCAAATGTTTGCCGCCCTTTCAGGTCAACTGCATTCCATTTATATTTACACGTTGGATAGGTAGAGTCCGCAAAACTTAATTCCCCCAATACTTTTGCACCTGCCCTTGTTACATATATGTTTCCATTAGGCCCCAATTGCAATGCCGCCATCAAATAATTTGTTGTAGTATATATTATTTTCTTTGATTTTTTTATCTGTGAAATTGACCCAGATTCCAAACTATATTGATATATATTACCATCTATAAGCCCAGAATTATTGTCAGCATATAGTTTATTACTACTTGCAGAAAATTCCAAACCATAACAATCAGGTATTGAATCAAGTTTAGTCATATTATTGCATTTTCCTGTTGAGGCATCAAAGTTTCCATAATACAATGAGTTTAGCCCTGTCTGACAATAGGCAATTTTAGTTCCATCTGGTGATACTTTTAAGTATCCTAAACATACACTGTTACTTGTGTTACCACCAGAATATGATACTACAGGAGTTGAATTTACCCCTGATGAATTAACTAAATATGTATATATACTATCTTCGCTATTAGAGAGACCCATTACCCAAAAGTCGGTTCCATTTGCATGTCTAACAGCACTTAATTTTTCCAACAAATCAGAGCCAAGTGCGTTATTTTTTGTGGTTACTTTTCCCAAACCTGAATTATAACTCATGTCTACAATAGAATAGTGCAAGCCATCGGTTCCAGGATAGGCATCAACCGAAAACACATAATGAATATTCTTACTGCCGGGTTTTGGTACTATTACACCTGATTGGGTGGCTGAAAAATCTCCCAATAAACCAGTACCATTCTGCATTGTTTGGTGGTTGCTATTCCACACATTACTTCCATCTGTGTACATTAGCAAGTTGCCATTCGCATCTGAAACAACTGCACAACCTTCATAAGTATAACATTTCCCGTTCGTAACTCCTTTTGGCACACCATTTACAAAATGTACTCCAGCATAATCACCAAAATACCACCAATCAGCTTGCTTCTGAGCCTTTGCTGATGGCAGTATGAAGCAAACGATTGCTAATATATATATTCGAAAATTGTATTTCAAATTAACAATATTGATTTCTTAAATGTGATTTTAAAACTAATAATTTAACTCTAAAGAAGTAGTTAAATTATTAGTTTATTCTATATCAATTTGATTATTCCAACTTAATAGAAATATCAATTAATATTTACTAATTTGTGTACGACATTCACCCCATCAATCGTAATCTTTACCATATATATTGATGGTGTCATGTTTTGCATATTAACTTGTAGAAGTTGCCCACCTGTAGGAACTCCACTTATTCTATTCTCATATACTTTACGTCCATTTAAGTCGAATGATTGTATCATGATATCCGATTTTTTAAGTAGGGTTAAATCAACGGTAAACAACCCATTACTTGGATTTGGGAATAAATTTACTTTATATTCTGATTGCAATTTACTATCAATGGATGTGGTATATACCGTTCTGGTAATTGAATCTACGCAGCCATCTTTTGTTACAACCTTTAAAGTCGCCGTAGCTGTTCCAGTCTGAGGAAAGTATTGTGTTGGGCTTACCGCAGTGCTATTTGTTGTTCCATCAAATGTCCAAAAATAACTTGTGTATTGTGTAGAGTCTGGGATAAATTTAATCGTATGTGAAGCAACCATCGAATCTCTAAAATTTGCTGATGCTGCTGGATAATAGCCTATCGAAATAGTATCGGTTGCGGTGCAACCTAGAACATCGGTAATTTTACACCAATAATTTCCACTTGTATTTACTGTTATTTTTCTAGTATTATCACCCGTACTCCAATTATATAGAGAAGCAGTACCAGCATCTAATGTATATGGATTGGTTTGGCTTTGACATGTTTTTATATCTTTTCCCAAATTTAAAGTTACTACATCTATAGTTACAAATATATTATCAGTAACCGAACATTGTGCATCACTAACAGTAACCGAATAACTGCCTGTTTTGGTCACATTTAGAGTTTGGTTAGTAGAGCCATCACTCCATTTATAGTTCTTTCCCGTATTTTGTGCATCTAATATAATACTGCTACTGCAAACTACTGTGTCGTTACCTAAGTTCACAACTAAATTTTTCAAACTTATTTGTATGGTATCATAAGCAACGCATCCATTATATGAAGTTATAATTGAATACACTCCTGAATTACTAACTGTTATTGAACGAGTAGTATCACCAGTGTTCCAAAGAAATTTTGAACCTTGTGGCGAATTGGGACTTAATTGATAACTTGCACCACACACAGTTGTATCACTTGCTAATATATTAGCCAAAGTTAAGTTTTGAACTTGTATAGACTGAGACTGCGATTGACTACAACATCCGCCACTACTTATTATTACGCTATAACTTCCCGGTTTCGATGCATAATAATAATAGGAATTTGCCCCAGCAATAGAAGAGCCATTTAGTTTCCAAGAATAAGTATAATTAGGATCATACCCCACATTAAATAACACAGAATCTACTCCACACAAACTAGTGGAACCTGTAGTTGTAATTGTGGAATCAATACCAGAAGAACTATTACAATATTTTAGCAATAATCCATCTTGACTTCCAGTACTATTTAAGGTCACATTGCCTATATCAAATCCATTTTCATAAAACCCACATATATAGACATTATCATGCTTATCAACTTGAATTCCATATCCGGCATCGTAACCTGTGCTACCACCAAAATCAGCCCATACAAAATTACCGCCAGTATCTAATGCCGCAACAAATAAATCAGTTTGACCAGCAAAATTACTTGAATAACTACCTAATGTCATAGAGCCACAGGTAACACCCGATATATATATTCTGCTGTTATCTTTACTCATGCATGTTCCGTAAGTAGTAGCATAACCTGTATTTGGCCCTTCCGATACAAACCAACGCAAATTACCGTTTGAGTCATATTTTGCGACACAAAAGTTGCGGGTTCCTTGTATCGAACCACCCGTATAGTTATTCCCATCTTCAGAAGTAGCTGTAACATAACCTGCGTGAGTGCCCGTCAAATATACATTATCTAAATTATCAATAGTCATTTTATCCATTGCATCTCCTCCTGAACTATATATAGTTTCCAACCATTGGCAATCACCATTAATATCTAATTTAGCTATAAATCCAGAATTATAACTACTTGAAAGACTCTGGATACTATTAAATGATACTGTTCCATTTCCATACCCTGCAGAACCGCAAACATATACATTGTGTTTTGAATCTACACTAACACCAATTCCATCATCATCTGCAGAACCGGAGCCTTGCTTTACCCAAATTATGTTACCATTATTATCATATTTCAAAACATATACATCAGTACCACCACTGCTGGTTAAAGAAGTTGAACCAAAAGTAACTTTACCAGAAAATTTGCCTGTAGCATATATATTATTACTGTCGTCTAAAGTTATATCAAAACCAACATCCTCGCCTGTATTACCGTAAGTTTTTACCCAGCTCAAATTTCCACTTTTATCATACTTCGCTATATATATATCATTCCCTCCATTTGAAGAAACAGTTTTATTTGAATTATTAGCACTACTAAAAGTGCATGAACCAGTAAAGGCATTTGTGATATATATATTTCCACTCTTGTCTATACACATACCTAACTGGTATGAGAATTCATTACCAGAGCTCCCAATAGTTTGAACCCAACTTACACTTCCCCCACAATCATATTTAGCTAAAAAATGGTCTCTGCCTCCTTTACTGTTTTTTGAAATGCTACCAAGTTTTAATGTATTGTTAAAATATCCATATGCTATACTATTATTATTTGAATCTATAGCTAGATTCCATGTTTGTTCATCACCTGTACTTCCTTGGGTTTTACTCCATTTAAAATTTTGAGAAAATACATTGCTTGATATACTAAATAATATTAGTATTGATAGAAGTAAACTTTTGTTTTTCATTTAGATTTTTGTTTTTTATTGCAAATGTACTTGTGAAAACAATATTTTTCTATATTTCAGAAAATATATTTTTCAAATCAAGCCCAGTTATACAAGAATACGCTTATAAAAATACGCTCCACCCCTAAAACACACCCATTCAGTAAATATTTGCCCTATTTACCGTTCTATAATTTTACACCATCCCCAACATCAAACAACTAAATACCAACATAATTGCTGAAAAAATGGACAATTGAAACCCGTAATGCTCAGCGAAATCATTTTTTACAGTCAAGCACAGTATGGCAGTTAGCAGACCTAATATTGGAAAGAAACTAAAAACTATATAAATATTTACCACACTCCAATATATATCTTCATCGGGCTTTTGCAATTGAAATTTTAGAGTAGTATTGTAAAATGGGGTTTGCCATAACTTCAACTGCATTGCTTCTTCAAATTCATCGGGTACTTTTTGCGTACACCTAAAATGTCCTTTATCAGTATATATTTCTATATCGGAAACATCACTACTATGTTTTGAACTTCCGCGTGAACTTACATTATAATGATTTATACTATATTCATAATTGGCAATAACAGGTTCAGAAAAAACTCCAATCAAAAAATTAAACACTAAAAACGTATAGGCACCCAAACAGGCCAATGCCACCTGTTTCTGCAAACGAAGTCGCTTCTTTATTTTTACAGGCTGGTTTGATGAATTGTAATACGCTATTTCCACCATGCAAATCTACAGTACGCGGCTAGATTTGACAACTTGTGCGTAGGTTAGATTTGACAACTTTGCTATCAGCGACGCAAGCAAAGTTGTCAAATCTGTGTGTGGGCAATTGTCAAATCTGGCGACAGCTAATATCGTAAATAATTAGGCGTCAGCATACATCGTCCGCCGCGGCGGATCGTACATCGTATATCGTAAATCCAATCCCGATAGCTATCGGGACGTACATCTTTCTTATCTTTGCCCAACATTCTAAACATTTCATGGACGAAAAAAAATTATTCTTACTCGACGGCATGGCCCTTATATACCGTGCCCACTTTGCATTTATCAATAGCCCCCGCATTACGAGCTATGGCTTAAATACTTCCGCAATATTTGGTTTTTGCAATACCTTGCTCGACTTAATAAAAAAGGAAAAGCCCCATTACTTGGCCGTGGTGTTCGATACTGCTGCCCCTACAGAAAGACATATAGAATACGAACTATATAAAGCCCACCGCGAAGCGATGCCAGAGGATTTATCGAAAGCAATACCTTATATATTTCGCTTGGTAGAAGCTTTTAATATTCCTGTGATTACCTACGATGGCTATGAAGCTGATGATATAATAGGAACAATGGCTGTGCAGGCTGCCAATGAAGGTTTTGTTACTTATATGATGACGCCCGATAAAGATTTTGCACAACTGGTTGCACCTAATATATACATATACAAACCCGCACGACTTGGCAATGGAGTAGAAATAATGGGCGTGGAAGAAGTTTTGAAAAAATGGGAAATTACGGATGTGAAACAAGTAATTGATATATTGGGTTTATGGGGAGATGCCTCTGATAATATTCCAGGCGTTCCGGGTGTGGGCGAAAAAACTGCCAAACTATTAATTTCACAATATGGTAGCATGGAGAACATATTGGCAAATACAGATAAATTAAAAGGCAAACAAAAAGAGAATTTTGAAAATTTCAAAGAACAGGCATTGCTCTCAAAAAGATTGGCAACTATTAATATAAATGTTCCCGTAAAATTAGCCGATTTTAATTTAATTATGGAACCCGTTGACAAAGAAAAAACCGAAGCCTTGTTCAACGAATTAGAATTTCGTACGCTAATGAAAAGAGTGCTTGGTAGCGAGGCAACTTATTCAGAACCTGCAATTTCTGCAATTAAAAAAACACCAAAACCCAAAGAAGATAATGGACAAATGGATATGTTCGGCATTGCAGTTGAAACCGTTGAAGTAAAGCCATTGGAACCAGAAAGCACAGGTGCCCAGATGGATACTATTGCTACCCGAGAACATAATTATATATTGGTTGATACCCCTGAACTTAGGAAAGAACTCATATATAAAATGGGTGATCAAAAGAATATATGTTTCGATACAGAAACAACTTCTGTTGAACCCGTGAAAGCAGATATAGTTGGGATGAGTTTTAGTTTTATTGATGCCGAAGCATATTATATTCCAATGCCCGAAAACTATGAAGAAGCAAAAAATATATTGGCCGAATTTAAGCCCATTTTCGAAAATGAACATATAGAAAAAACAGGGCAGAATATCAAATACGATTATATTATATTAAAGCGATATGATGTAGAACTAAAAGGAAAAATGTTCGATACCATGCTCGCCCATTACCTCATGGAGCCTGACATGCGGCATAATATGGATGCCTTGTCCATGGCCTATCTCAATTACAAACCCGTTTCTATTAGTGAGCTTATTGGCAAAAAAAGTGGCTTGCAATCCAGCTTTAGAAATGTAGAAATTAATATAGCCAAAGATTATGCTGCTGAAGATGCAGATATTACTTTGCAGCTCCGCAAATTTCTCGAACCAAAACTAGATGAAAGAAATATTCGCACACTATTATACGATTTGGAACAACCGCTAATTCCTGTTTTAGCTGATATGGAATTTGAAGGTATAAAGATTGACACTGCGTTTTTAAATAATTATAGTGTTGAGTTAAAAGGACAAATAACAATTGCTGAACAGGAAATATATAGATGTGCGGGCATAACTTTCAATACCGCATCGCCGCAACAGTTAGGCAAAGTGCTGTTTGAGCACATGAAACTAAGTGAGAAACCTAAAAAAACGGCAACCGGTCAATATAAAACGGATGAGGATGTATTACAAAGCTTAAGTCAGCACGAAATTGTAAAACATATATTGGATTTTCGTCAGTTGAGCAAACTCAAATCTACTTATGTAGATGCACTTCCTTTGTTGGTAAATGCTAAAACTGGGCGTGTGCATACTTCATTCAACCAAGCAGTTGCTGCTACTGGCAGGCTCAGTTCTACCAATCCCAATTTGCAAAATATACCTATACGTACCGACTTGGGAAAAGAGGTACGCAAAGCATTTATCAGGCGTGATGAAAACCACATTTTATTAAGTGCAGATTATTCGCAAATAGAACTTAGAATTATTGCACATATAAGCAATGATGAAAACATGAAAGAGGCTTTTAGAAGTGGGCATGATATCCACACAGCCACAGCAGCAAGAATATATAATATACCCATGGAAGAAGTTACCAAAGACCAACGTAGGAATGCCAAATCAGTAAACTTCGGGATTGTATATGGAATATCCGCTTTTGGGTTGGCAAACAACTTGGGGATTCCCAGAAAAGAAGCAGCAGAAATTATAGAAAATTATTTCAAAACATATCCTGGAGTAAAAGATTATATGAACAATACGATTGCATTTGCAAAGCAAAACGGGTTTGTAGAAACTATAATGGGCCGTCGCAGATATTTGCGTGATATAAACTCGGCCAATGCGGTACACCGTGGCTTTGCTGAGCGTAACGCCATCAATGCACCCATACAAGGCAGTGCCGCCGATATGATAAAGATAGCCATGATAAAACTTCATCACCGAATCAAAACCGAGAATCTCAAAACCAAAATGATATTACAAGTACATGATGAGCTTTTGTTTGATGTTCCTTTAAACGAAGTAGAAATTGCAAAGAAAATTATTACCGAAGAAATGAGCAAAGCCATACCCATGAGTATCCCAATTGAAGCAGAAGCAGGTACTGGGAATAATTGGTTGGAAGCACATTAAGATATTTTACAATTTATATTTTTGAATTTTATATTTTAAGCAATTATTGACAAATACCTGATACTTGATACTAGCTACTTGATACCAAAAATGAACACCAAAATAAACAAAATACTCAACCACAAACTCACCATCCCAATTATATTAGGATTGTCGTTTATCTGTATGCTTATATATATAATGCTCAACCAAGACTGCGAGGGCGGGGAAGACAATATGAGTTTATACACGCGTAGCCGTTTTGGGTTATTCCACCCAATAGCATATTTTAGAGAGCCGATTAAAATTTTATTTGCTATGATTATGGGAATACCCTCACAGCTCGGATTTAAAGCTATGCAAATTACCAATGCTATATTAGCTTGTCTATCAGCATTGATGGTAGTAAAAATTATACATAAAATGGAACTTAAAAATGCTTGGCTTGCAGTATTGATTACTTTATTTACGCCTATATATTTTCTTATTTCGCTTACTGTATTGGCTGAAATTATGTTTAGTTTTTTTCTTATTTCATGTATATTACTCATATATAATAAAAAGTATATTTTGGCAGCTATTATATTGTCTTTTTTGCCTTATATCAGATCAGAAGGATTTGTTTTAATTCTGGTATTTATAGTATATTTAATATTTGAAAAACAATGGAAAGTACTGCCTTTGCTGTTATTGGGGACAATATTTTTCTCTATCGCAGGATACTCCTATCATAATGATATCATGTGGGTGTTCACCAAAAACTATGGTGATGCCAGCAGCCTTTATGGCCACGGAGAATTACTAGATTTTGCGAAAGGAAGCAGTACATATAATGGCCCAATTCTTACTATCATATTACCTCTAGCTTTAATAGTTGCACTGTTTAAAATAAAGTATTTGTTCCACAAGCAACGGGTTTTTATTATGATTATTATGGGGTGTTATTTTGGATTTTTTTTATTACACTCCTATCTTTGGTGGAGAGGGCAAGGTGGTTCATTGGGGCTTACAAGAGTAATGGCATCCGTGCTACCACTAGCAGGAATTATAGCTGTATGGTTTTTCAATCAATTTGAAAAATATATGAGAGGCTTGCAAAATTATTTATATATGATTATTGCAGCAGGCACTATATATTCTTGTTTTACCATTAACCATTTTCCCATACGGCTTGATATGGAACATACCGTTGTGGCGAAATTATATAAACTTGGCAAACCCTATTTGGATAAAGCCCCAGAAATAAAATTCAACAGTACCTATTTTGCCTTTCTTGCTAATTTGGATCCATATAATTATGAAAAAAGTGGCGATTGTTTAACAGTAAACAAAGAGGTATTGGATCGTATGAAACCTGGAAGTATTGTACAATATGAAACGCATTTTGGCCCTAATGAGTGCGGCACCGATACTGACTTTTACGACAAGCAACGCCCCGATTTTGAAAAAGTACTCGAGGTGTATCCAGATGTTCCCTTCAAAGTTTTAAATGGATATGATTATAAGAATGTGTTATACAGAAAGAAGTAGAACAATTACAAATTGCAAATTACAAATTACGATGACACTAAAAAATGCGAATCAAAATCAAGCGTCAGCAAACTCCCGTTGTGGTTGGCGATCTCGTTAAAAAACGAGACCAAACCACAGGCAGTAGTTAAATCAAGCGTCAGCAATTCGTAATTTGGAATTCGTAAATCCCCCTGTAACAAATACAACCCTATGCTCCGTTTAGGTAACTTCACACAAAGTAGTTATATTTGAAGCAGATTTACACCACCAATTTAATATATAAAAATGTCAACTAAAATTTCCATTCTGTGGGCCGACGACGAGATTGACCTACTTAAACCCCATATCTTATTTCTTGAAAATAAAGGATATGATGTAACACCTGTAACCAGCGGTGTTGATGCTGTTGAAGAAATAAAAAAACGTGCTTTCGATTTGGTTTTTCTTGATGAAAACATGCCCGGTATTAGCGGTATGGAGGCACTTACACAAATAAAAGCTATACGTGATGTGCCTTGTGTAATGATTACCAAAAGTGAAGAAGAATATATTATGGAAGATGCCATCGGCTCTAAAATTGCTGATTATCTTATCAAACCCGTAAACCCAAATCAAATTCTTCACTCCATAAAAAAACTCACCGAGAACGCCCGACTTACCAGCGAAAAAACAAACCAATCGTACCAGCAGGATTTCAGAAATATTGGGATGATGCTCAACGACAATCTCAATTTTGAAGAATGGTTGGCAGTATATCGCAAACTGGTTTATTGGGAACTAGAGCTCGATTCTGTTGAAGACAATCAAATGGGCGAAATAATAGCTATGCAGAAGCAAGAAGCAAATCGCAGTTGGGCAAAGTATATCAGTAATAATTATATTAAAATGATGAAGAACCCAGGCGAGGGGGGCTTAATCATGTCGCACCAACTGATGAAGAATAAAGTGTTCCCACTATTGGAACAGCCCGACCCTGTGTTTTTTATATTAATAGACAATCTGCGTTACGACCAATGGAAGATGATACAGCCCTATTTGGCCAACCATTTTCGTATTGACCAAGACGAGTTATATATGAGTATACTTCCCACAACTACACATTATTGCCGCAATGCTTTGTTTGCAGGCTTGCCGCCCGGAGAGATAGAACGTAAGTTTACAACTTTGTGGAGCAATGATGAAGAAGAGGGCGGTAAAAATTTGCACGAAGAGGAATTTCTAGCTGAAAATTTGAAACGCAATGGCCATGATATTAAAATGAGCTATACCAAAGTTGTTAATTTAGATCAAGGCAAAGCCATGGTTGACAATGTAAGCAACATGTTTCAAAATAAATTGAATGTGATTGTATATAATTTTGTAGATATGCTTAGCCATGCCCGCACCGAGATGGGTATGATAAAAGAATTATCTGAAGATGAAGCGGCATACCGATCACTGACCAGAAGCTGGTTCGAACATTCTCCATTGTTTGAAGCCATCAAAAAAATTGCCCAGAAAAAAGTTAAAGTCATCATCACCACCGACCACGGTTCCATTAGAGTAAAGAACCCGGTAAAAATTATTGGTGACCGCAATACCACAGCGAACCTGCGTTACAAACAAGGTAAAAACTTAAACTATGATAAGCGTGAAGTATTTGAGATACGCAATCCGAAAGAAGCTAGTTTGCCTTGCCCACATGTGAGCAGTACTTTCGCATTTTGCTACGAGGACAATTTTTTTGCCTACCCCAATAATTATAATTATTTTGTAAATATGTATAAAGATACTTTCCAGCATGGCGGTATCTCTTTAGAAGAAATGTTGATACCTATAGCGGTTCTCAGTAGTAAGTAAAGCATTCTATCCATAAAAAAAGCCGGACTATAATAGTTCGGCTTTTTTTTATGGATAGAAATAATGGATTAAAGTCCCTTCACCTTTTCTTTGAAACGCTTCAATTGGGTCACTAAAGAATCGAGTGCCAAATCGAGTGCGGCTTCAAACGATTGGTGTACGTGCTCTACAAATAGAACTTGTCCGTTCACCATCAATTTCATTTCTACTGATTTGTTGTGTTTTACCTCAATCTTCTGTAGGCGGAGGAATACCTTTAAATCTAGATGTCCATCGTAAAAGGTGCGAAGCTTCTCAACTTTTGCGTTGATAAAATCAAGCAACTTCTTGTCAGCGTCGAAATGGATAGATTGGATGTCAATTTTCATGTTTTTGGTAATTAAATTAAAAATTTAGAAAACTAATGTGTTAGGGTTAATAAACCCAAGTGGCGTTATTTGGTTTGGTCTCTTGGTTCAAAAAGGCTTTTAGCGGACCAGGCTGCAATGCGTCTTCGAAATAAGAACATTGGATTGAGAAAACCAAATTAAAAAAAGCATTTATTCATGATCCCCTTGCATGATGTTATGAATCACTTCATTATTTTTTCATATCCACAGCTATTGATAAATCAGTATTTTTTTTCTCAGCCTATATTTTAGGGGATTATAAAAACTATATAATCTATTTTTGCAGCAATTATTATATAGTTTATGAGTTTAGACACTAAGTATAACCCTGCTACCGTAGAAGACAAATGGTATAAGTATTGGCTCGATAAAAAATTATTCCGCTCAGTACCCGATGGACGTGAGCCTTACACCATAGTGATTCCCCCACCTAATGTTACGGGTGTGCTGCACATGGGGCACATGCTTAACAATACCATTCAAGATATGCTTATTCGCCGTGCAAGGATGCTAGGCAAAAATGCACTTTGGGTTCCAGGTACCGACCACGCAAGTATCGCAACCGAAGCCAAAGTGGTAAAAATGCTGGAAGAGAAAGGCATCAAAAAATCAGATATCAGCCGTGAGGAATTTTTGAAGCACGCCTTTGAATGGAAAGACAAATATGGCGGAATAATACTTGCCCAACTTAAAAAACTCGGTGCCTCGTGCGATTGGGACAGGACAGCCTTCACTATGGACGCAGGATACTCTCGTGATGTTGTAAATGTATTCATAGATTTATATAACAAAGGGTACATATACCGTGGCATCCGCATGGTTAATTGGGACCCTGCTGCAAAAACAACCGTAAGTGATGAAGAAGTTATTTCACGAGCTACACATAGCAAAATGTGTTATGTAAAATATAAGTATGAAGATGGTTCAGGCCATTTAACTGTAGCTACCGTTCGTCCAGAAACTATTATGGGTGATGTGGCTATTGCTGTGAACCCGTCAGATGAGCGTTACAAGCATTTGCAGGGCAAAAAAGTGATCGTTCCTTTTGTGAACCGTGCTGTTCCTATCATATTTGACGATGCCATTGATATAGAATTTGGAACAGGGTGTTTAAAGGTTACACCTGCCCATGATATTGTGGATTATGAGATAGGCCAACGCCACGGGTTGCCTGTTATTGATTGCTTAAATGATGATGGCACCATAGCCGAAATTGCCGGAGCTTTTGTTGGACTCGATAGATTTGTAGCCCGCAAAAAAGCTATCAAAGAGCTGGAAGCCCAAGGTCTTTTAGAGAAAATTGAAGACTATACCAACAATGTAGGATATAGCGAACGTACTGATGCAGCAATAGAACCCAAACTAAGCATGCAATGGTTTTTGAAAATGAAAGAACTTAGCAAACCTGCTTATGAAGCTGTAATTAATGGAGAAGTAAATTTGATTCCTAACAAATTTATCAATACGTATAAACACTGGATGGAAAATGTGAAAGACTGGTGTCTCAGCCGCCAACTTTGGTGGGGTCACCGCATCCCAGCATGGTATAATGAAGAAGGGCAATTTGTGGTTGCTGTTACATTGGAAGAAGCGAAAGAAAAATGTAAAATTGAAAATATAAAATATACAATATTGGTTCAGGATGAGGATTGTTTAGATACCTGGGTATCATCGTGGCTGTGGCCCATCAGTTTGTTCGACGGCATAGAAAACCCTGACAATCCCGAAATAAACTACTACTACCCCACCAACGACCTTGTAACCGCTCCTGAAATATTATTCTTTTGGGTAGCCCGTATGATTATGGCAGGCTACGAATACCGCGGACAAAAACCTTTTAACAATGTATATCTTACCGGAATTGTGCGTGACAAACAGCGACGTAAAATGTCGAAAAGTTTAGGCAATAGCCCTGACCCGTTAGACCTTATTGCACAATATGGTGCCGATGGTGTGAGGTTGGGAATGTTACTTTGCTCGCCCGCAGGCAATGATATACTGTTTGATGAAAGCCAAGTAGAGCAGGGCCGAAACTTTAGCAACAAACTTTGGAATGCATTCCGCCTCATAAAAAGTTGGGAGATAAGTGAAAGTCCATCCACCCGGGCGGACGAATCCCAAAATAAAAAACTATATATTGATTGGTTCCATAATCGTTTCGATGCAGTAATCAATGAAGTGAATGACGACTTCGATAAATTCCGATTGAGTGAAGGGTTGATGAAAATATATAAATTGGTATGGGACGATTTCTGCTCATGGTATTTAGAAATGGTGAAACCAGTATATGGACAACCTATTGCAAAAGAATTATATAATGCTACTATTATAATATTTGACAGCCTACTGAGATTATTGCATCCTATTATGCCATTTATTACAGAAGAATTGTGGCAAGAATTACAACCCCGAAAAGACGGTGATAGTATATGTATAGCCGAGTGGCCAAAAGTTTTTGGCTCACCCAAAGTAGACGCTGATAAGGCTTTACTCCTTATTACAGAAGTTCGTGCTTTTCGCAACAGCAAAGGAATCTCTCCCAAAGAATCTGTAGAATTATATATGATAACACAGAATGAAAACGATTATAAAAACTTTGAAGGTTTGATAGAGAAATTGGCCAATGTTTCGAAATTAAATTTCACTACAGAAAAAATACAAGGTTCTTATAGTTTCCTTATCCATACCGATGAGGCCTTTATTCCAGTAGAACTTGATAAAGATGCAGAATCGAAACGTATTGCTGAGGAAATAAATTATCTGGAAGGCTTCCTCAAAAGCGTAGAAACGAAACTAAGCAACGAACGATTTATGGCCAATGCCAAACCCGATGTAATAGAAAAAGAGCTTCAAAAGAAAGCCGATGCTGAAAATAAATTAGCTACTTTGAAAGAACAATTAGGGATGCTGGTTTGAAAACCTCAATCTGTGGCATCAGTTAATTTTTAAAACAATTTTCCCTTTCCCATTGCAAAAAATGTTAATTCAGTCAATCAACTGACTGAATTAACATAAATTTGGTCAATCAACTGACTGAATTAACATAAATTTGGTCAATCAATTGACTGAATTACGATTTTTAGACTATATTTGCGGGGTGAATAATTAGGTTATGTACAACAGAAGTCTTCAAAAAGTAATAGAAAAAAACCTATCCAAACAAAAGGTGTCCCTAGTGTTGGGAGCAAGAAGAGTGGGCAAAACCGAGATTTTACAAACGATATACGAAGCCAGGAAAGAAACTACACTTTGGCTAAATGGAGAAGATAACGATACGGAAGTATTGCTAGAAAGACGTAGCGAAGCAAACTATCGAAAATTACTAAAAGGGTATAAACTACTAATTATAGATGAGGCCCAATATATAAAAGATATTTCTAGAAAAGTAAAATTAATGATAGACACCATTAAGCCTTTGCATATTATTATCACTGGGTCTTCTGCATTCGACTTGGTGCAAATGGGGGAACCCTTAGTAGGTAGAACAATCACATATCATTTATACCCATTGGCACAAATGGAATGGAAACAAAATGAAAACCTCCTACAAACAAAACAAAACTTGGAAGATAGATTAATATATGGCAGCTATCCTGAATTGAGTAGCATGGATAATGACGATGATAAAGCTATATATTTAAAAGAATTGGTAAATACCTATTTATTAAAAGATATATTAATATTTGAACAAATAAATAACTCGCAAAAATTAAGAGATTTGCTCAAACTGATTGCCTACCAAGTAGGTTCAGAGGTATCATTAGACGAATTGGGGAAACAATTGGGCATAAGCAAAAATACCGTATCCAGATATTTGGATTTATTGTCGAAAGCTTTTGTAATATATAGTAGAAGTGGCTACAGTAATAATTTGAGAAAAGAAATAGTTAAAAGCAAAAAATGGTACTTTATAGATAATGGCGTACGTAATGCAATTATCAATGATTTTAGACCTGTGGCACTGAGAAGTGATATTGGTGTTTTGTGGGAGCAATATATATTGGGAGAAAGAATAAAACTTAATGAGTATAAACAACGCATGGTTGACAGTTATTTTTGGCGAACTTATGACCAACAAGAAATTGATTTAATAGAATTGAAAAACAAAAAACTTTTTGCGTTTGAATGTAAATGGAAGGGGTTGAAAACTAAAGCTCCCGTTGCTTTTACCAAATCATATCCCAAGGCAATATTTCAAATTGTTAACCAAGAAAACTACTTGGATTGGATTGATGATTGAAACCATTTAAAAAACAACTAAAATATGAAAAACTCTGGTACACTTATCACTATAATAATATTACTGTATAGCTGCTCTTCAACTCGTAAAAATATAGAAAATGATTTAGAAAAAATGAACATGAAAGGAAATGTAAAATCTATTGAAGAATTTGACCAAAATTCTGATGAAAACAATAAATATTATTATTATTTCAATGAAATGGGGTATTTAATATCTAGGACTAAATTAAGTTATTTCTATAACTTAAAAACCAAATTTAAAAGTTTGTATAAGTATGATTCAGCTAACAAAAATATTGAAATATTAGAATATCGTTTTGATAGTAGTTTTGACAAGATGCCTCCAGCTACAAATGATAGCTCTCTTAGCAGAAAAATAATTATAACATATTCTAATGGGCTTCTGAAAACAAAAAACTTATTTGATTGTGGCAGTTTTGGTCAAAGGTTTCACAATAGAATAACATATTATTATGACGAAAATAACAATGTAATTCAAGAAAATGATTCTTCCTCAGGTGGATCAACTGCTCCCAAAGCTTTATATAAATATAATAATCAAAATAGAAAAATAGAGAAAACTATTTATCTCCGTGGTATTGAATCAAAAAGTGAGTTTGAATATGATGATAATGGAAATGTAATCAAACAAACTTTTTATGACTCCACTGGTAAAATTAAACGTACAAACCTATATACCTATGAATTAGATGAGAAGGGAAATTGGACAAAACAGACTACTTATGACCCACACGCCGCCGTCCCCCAGCAAATAATTCTAAGAAAAATACAATACTATTAATGTATTTGAATTTTACCAAGAAAATTATCGGGATTGCAAACTAGTGCTTAATCAAGTAAAACTATACTAACTATTTCATAGCATAGGCGACATTTTTTTCACAAAAAAGGCGGCTACTAAATTTGTATTTTTTTGCAAGTCGGTCATTGTTTGTTTTACAA